>DASXOU010000786.1:0-3969 GCA_036494045.1 Polyangia bacterium
CCGTGGTGTCGATGATCTCGTCCTTCGGCTTTTTCGCCTTGTCTTCCTCGAAGTGGCCGGCGCCGATCATGATGAGCGGCGCGCGCCCGCCGTAGCGGCCGAGCGTCGTCACCGACGGATGCGACGAGAAGCTCGCGGTCACGATGTTCTGGCGATCGGTGAGCTGGTTGGTCTTGCGCGCCATCGCGAGGTCGTTGCACAAGACCGTCGTGACGTACTTGACGCCGAGCGCGCCGAGGAGCTCGTGCGCGTCGCCCGACTCGGGATCGAGCGCGATGAACAGGCGCCCGCCCTTGTCGAAGTAGCGCTGCAACGACGCGATCTCCTCGGGCAGGAGCGGCTTGGTCGGCCCGATCATCACCACCAGCGTGGCGTCCGCCGGCACGTCCGCGGCCAGGCCCTCGGCGGCGCCGAGCTGGCGCACCGTGTAGCCCTGCTGCTGGAACATCTCGCGGATGTCGCGCACGGTCGCGCGCTTGTCGGTGTCGCCGACCGGATCGAAGGTGCGCTCGCCGTGCCCGGTCACGAAGTAGACGTTGCGCGCCGGCCGCGCCACCTTGAGGAGACGCGTCTGCGCATCGCGGTCGAGGTTGCGCAGCTGCGCGCGCGCGCCCTCGAGCTCGAGCCCGACCGACATCTGCTCGCGATGGCCGCCGCGCGCGAACACCACGATGCCGTTACCGGTGACGCCGAGCTCCTTGGCCTTCTGCGGATCGACGTCGCGATCGTAGCTCTGCACGTCGAGCAGCTTCGACTGCTTCTTCAGATCGTCGAAGTAGCCGAGCACTTCCTCTTTGACCTCGTTCGCCGGCGGGAAGAACAGCGACACCTGGATCGGCTGATCCATCGTCGCCACGATCTTCTTGGTCGCTTCGCCCGGCTTGGCGGTGCGGAAGTAGCTGAGGTCGACCTTCTTGTCGCGCTCGGCGGCGACGTAGGTCAGCGCGAACGCGAACACGATGGCGCCGGCGAGGCCGACGCCCGACCAGACCGCGTCGCGAATGCGCGCGATCTCGAGGCGCGGCGAGCGCGTCACCATCGCGTAGCTGAACTCGCCCATGATGATCGGCAGCGCCGAGAAGATCCACACCACCGGCCACAACGCCGCCAGCGCCGTCGCCAGCTTGGGCCAATCGCGCTCGAGCGGCTTTCCGCCCAGCACCGTCGACGACAGATCCGACTGCGCCAGATAGAGCGCCACGGCGAACGCGCCGACCGCGTAGAGCGCGATCAACATGCGCTCCGCCTGCTTGCGATCCTCGCTCGCGCGCTTGGCCCGCGCCGCGCGCACCGCGATCGCCGCCGCGATCGCCACCATGCCGACGCCGGTGAGCGCGCGCGCCGAGCCGGCGCCGACGATGCGCTCGCCGATGAACGCCAGCAACATGCCGCCGAAATAAACGAACGACCAGACGTACGATGGAGCGTTCATCAGCGCCACCTCCGCGCTTCGAGCACTCGCACCGACGCGAACAGCGCCACGTACGTGACGCCGAGGTAATAGATGACGTCGCGCAGGTGAATCATCCCCGATTGAAACGGCGTGAAGTGGATGTTCCAGATGGCCAGGTTCTCCAGCACCGTCGAGATCGGCCGCTCGGCGATGCGCGCCACCCACCAGATCACAATCATGGCGATCACCATCACCGCGCCGACGATGACGCTCAGGATCTGTGAGCGGGTCAGCGCCGAGGCCAGCGTGCAGATGGCGATCTCGGCCGCGCCGAGGAGGAACAGCCCGAGGTAGCCGGCGAGGATCTGCCCGAAGCTGATCTTGCCGGCGACGAGCACCATGAGCGGCATGTACAACGACGCGGCCAGCAGCACCGCCAGGAACGCGACCGCCGACAGGAACTTGCCGAGGATGATCTCGGCATCGGTGATCGGCGACGACGCGAGCAAGCTGATGGTGTTGTTCTCGCGCTCGCCGGCGAGCAGGCGCATCGAGATGAACACCGCCGCGAACTGCGTCACGCCGCCCGAGACCCAGAAGTATTGGTTGAGCACGTCGGAGGACTTGTGGTCCATGCCGCTGCCGAGAGCCCATCCGTTGAACAAGAGGCCCTCGATGATCAGCGCCGCGGCGATGATGATGTAGCCGAGCCAGGTGCGAAAGTAGCCCGCCAGCTCGCGGCGGGCGATGAGCATTATCGCGTTCATGCCTTGTGCCCCGTTTGCGTCAGTTGCATGAAGATCGACTCCAGCTGCGACGCCGCGCGATCGATGCGCACGACGTCCACGTTGGCGGCCACGAGCGCGCGCACCAGTGCCGGCCGCAGCTCGGGCGCCGCCGACACGCGCAGCTGCGTCCCGCTCAGCACCTCGACGCCGCGCACGCCGTCGACGCCGCCGAGCGCAGCCTTGGCCTTGTCGAGTGCGCCGCCGACCTCGACGTCGACCGCCGCCGACGAGCCGCGCGACAATTCCGCCTCGGTGCCCGACGCCACCAGCTTGCCCTCGTCGATGATGAGCAGCCGATCGCAGGTCTGCGACACTTCCGGCAGGATGTGGCTCGACAAGAGCACGGTGTGCTCGCCGCGCAGATCGCGGATCAGCTTTCGCATCTCCTTGATCTGCGCCGGGTCGAGCCCCGACGTCGGCTCGTCGAGGATGAGCAGCGCCGGCTTGTGCACCAGCGCCTGCGCCACGCCGACGCGCTGGCGAAAGCCGTGCGACAAGGTGCCGATGACCTCGTCGTGCATCTCGCCGAGCGCGGTCTTGGCCTCGGCCTCGCGCACGCGAGCCTCGACGGCGTCGCCGGGCACGCCGCGCAATTGCGCGACGAACGCCAGGAAGCCGCCCACGGTCATCTCGTTGTAGAGCGGCGGCACATCGGGCAGAAAGCCGATGCGCTTGCGCACTTCGTGCGGCTCGGTGCCGAGATCGAGCCCGTCGATCTTCACGCGTCCCGCCGTCGGCAACAGCACGGCGCCGAGGACGCGCAGCGTGGTCGACTTCCCGGCGCCGTTGAGCCCGAGGAAGCCGATGACCTCGCCCTTTTGGATCGTGAACGACAGGTCCCGAATCGCGGCGTGCTCGCCGTAATACTTGGTCAGCCCTTCGACCTCGATCATGTGGTTCGCTCCATCGGGCGAAACGGTATGGCCATTGCCGGGGACCGAGTCAAGGGGTATGTTCCGGCAGCAATGTCGAACGCCGTGACGCGCGGCATCCGTGTGACCGTGCGCTCCCAGTATCTTCCCGAACGCTCGTCACCAAAAGGCGGGCAGTACGCGTTCGCCTATACCGTGCGCATCGCCAACGAAGGCGGCGAGATCGCGCAGCTGCGCACGCGCCACTGGGTCATCACCGACGGTGACGGCAAGATCCAGGAGGTGCGCGGCGACGGCGTGGTCGGCGAAAAGCCGATCTTGAAGCCCGGGCAGGCGTTCGAGTACACGAGCTGGTGCATGCTGGCGACGCCGCACGGCTCGATGCACGGCACGTATCAAATGTTCACGGAGGACGGCGCGCAGTTCGACGCGCAGATCGCCCCGTTCTCCCTGGCGCTGCCTTATTCGCTGAACTAGCCCATGTGGCAAACGATCTTCGTCCTCGCCGGGCCCGGTCGCCCCGGCGAGCCGCTGCCGCGTGCGACACAGCTTCGTCTCGACGCTGCGCGCGCGCTGTGCGATCGCCATCCCGCGATCGAAAGAGTCATCTTCGTCGGCGGCGCGGCCACGACCCGCGACGGCCTGTCGCTGAGCGAGCACATGAAGCGGCGGTTCGAAGCGGATCGCGGCAGGCAGGCGCGCAGCCTCGAGCTCGTCGTCCGCTCGCGGTCGAACACGACCGCGGGAAATGTCCGCGAGATGGGCGAGGCCGTCGCCGAGCTCGGGCTGCCGCGAACCTTGCCGGTGGTCAGCCGCCGCGCACACTTCGTCAGGATCGTCCGTCACGCGCGCCGCCTCGGCTTTGCCGTCGAGCCGCTGACCATCGAAGCGGTGCTCGGCCCCGAGGCGCTGCCGT
>DASXOU010000787.1:0-1984 GCA_036494045.1 Polyangia bacterium
CGGCCTGCGCATCCTCGTGGTCGACGACAACATCGATGCCGCGGAGATGCTCGCGATGCTGCTCGATCTACTGGGCCACCAGACCCATCTGGCGCACACCGGACCGGCGGCGCTCGACGCCACCGCCGACTTCCAGCCCGAGGTGATCTTCCTCGATATCGGCCTGCCGGGCCTGAGCGGCTACGAGGTCGCGCGCCGGCTGCGCGCCGACGGCGTCACCGCGCGCGCGCGCCTGGTCGCGCTCACCGGCTTCGACGGCGAGGACGAGGCGGAACGCGCGCGCGCGGCCGGTTTCGATCGCCACGTCGTCAAGCCGATCGATCCCTTCACGCTCGAATCGCTCTTACGCTAGAAGACTGGTTCACGCGTCGGCGTGGGCGTTCGCGCCTTGCCGCAAGACCGCGAGCGAGCTTTCGATGAACGCGGGGATGTCGTCGGGCTGACGGCTCGTCACCAGGTTGCCGTCGACCACCACCGGCTCGTCGACGACCTCGGCGCCGGCGCAGCGAAGATCGAATTGCACCGTCTTCCACGCGGTCATGCGCCGCCCCTTGACCAGCTCCGCGGTCATGAGCAGCTGCGGCCCGTGACAAATGGCCAGGATCGGCCGATCGGCGAACGCCTTGGCGAAGGCGACGAAGCGCGGGTTGGCGCGCAGCATGTCGGGCGAGTGACCGCCGGGGACGAACAGCGCGTGATAGTCCTCGGCGCGCGCCTCGTCGATGGCGACGTCGGCCCTGGTCTTTTCCTTGCCGTTCTTGCCGACGATCTTGTCGCCCTTCTTGGCGCCGATGACCACGACCTCGTGCCCGGCGTCACGGAACGCGTCGAACGGCTTTTTGAACTCGGAGTCCTCGAATCCTTCGGCCAGCACGCAAGCGATTCTCATGGGATTACCTCCGGCAACGGACTAAGCACGTCGCGTACCGGATGCGATCGGGTGCTTTCAGTAGACGGCGACCAGGCGAACGTGGTGGTCGACCTTCTTCTGCAGCGGATAGCGCCACTCGCGCTTGCCGCTCGCCTCGTCGAAGATGAGCTCGGGCTCGGGTGACACCACGACGTAGGCGGTGGCGTCGAGCTGCCAGAGCGTGCGCACCTCGCCGTTGCGCGCGGCGCCGGGCGCGCGGCCGGCGACCGCTTTTTCGACGGCGGCGAGGGCGACGTCGTCGAAGGCGCGATAGCCGGACGGGTTGCGCAACGCCATCTCGACGATGGTGCCGTCGGCGCGCTGGCGCACGAAGACCTCGACGCGGCGGCCGAGGAAGAACGCGCGATCGAGATCGCGCGAGCGCATCTTTTCGTCGAGCGTCTCGGCGGTGGGATCGACGCCGCGGTGGAGCGCGCCGGTCTTGGGCGGGTCGCGCAAGAAACCTCGAAACTGCTTGAAGAACACTGCGGCGCGGTTGGAGATGTCCGATTGGCCGAACGTGGGCAAAAAGAGGGTGTCGAGGCGGCGCTCGGCGCTGCGGAGCTCGGGGGCGACGGCGCCTTTGTCGGCGCGCATGCGCGCCGCGTCCTCGGCGAGGAAGCTGGCGGCGTCGATGCCGCCGGCGGCGCCGTTGCCGCCGACGCCGTGACGCGGGCGCCAGGCGCGATCGGCCGCCGACGGCGCCAAGGGCAGGTTGGCCGCGGTCGCCAGCGCCGACGGCGCGAACAGGTTTACCGACGAAGGCGGCGTCGGCGCGCGTGGCGGCTCGGCGATCGGCGGCGGCTCGGCGATCGGCGGCGCGATCGGCGGCGGCTCAATGTGCGACGACTCGGCGCGCGAAGGCACCTGATGCGCGATCGACGCGATCCGCGCGCGCGGCGCCCGCGCGGGCGCAACGTGCGTGACCGGCGGCGGCGCGATCATCTCGAGCTCGATCGATCCGCGCCGCGTCGTCGCCGACGGCGGCTTCAGCCGCGCCAGCGCCGCGCCGACGGCGAGATGCAGCGCCAACGAAGCCGCGACGACCCGGCCGACCACGCGCCCATCATACGC
>DASXOU010000788.1:0-5058 GCA_036494045.1 Polyangia bacterium
ACGAGATCATCGACACCACGGTGCGCGCGCACAACGCCACCTGGGACGACCTCAACGGCAACTTCGCGTTCGATCCACCCGCCGAGAAGAAGAAGCCCTACGAGCTGGCGATGGCGGTCACGAAGAAGGGCAAGGACAAAGACAAGAAGGACGAAGGACGGATCCTGCTCGCCGCCGACAGCGACTTCATGTCCGACGGCGTCGTCGGCGCCTATGGCAATCCGCTCTTCGTTCTCGACGGGGCCAAGTGGCTCGCCGGCGACGAGAGCATCACCGGCGAGGTGTCGAACGAGAACGACGTGCCCATCGTCCACACCAAGAAGCAGGACCAGGTGTGGTTCTACGGATCGTCGTTCCTGGGGCCGTTGATCGTGCTCGCGATTGGATTCTTCGTCGTCGGCCGCAAGCGCGGCCGCGCGGTGCGCAAGGAGAAGGTGTCATGAACGTGCGCGGGGCTGCGGTACAGAGCGGTCTGGCGGCGCTGGGGCTGGTGGTCGCCTACACGACCTGGCAGCGCGAGCCGGAGCGCGCGCCGGGCGAGGTCGTGGTCGTCGACGTCAACAAGGGCGACCTCACGAGGATCCGCTTCGAGGACGGCGCCAGCAAGACGGTCGAGCTCGACCGGCGCAAGGAGGGGCGTGACGAGGAGCCACGCGTGTGGCTCAAGCTCTCGGCCGACGCCAAGCAGAAGAAGCCGGCGCGCGAGCAGCCGGGCAACGAAGGCGCCGAGCGGCTGTGGGAAAAGTTCGCGCCGCTGCATGCGACGCGCGCGCTCGGGACGCTGCCGGCGGACAAGCTCAAGGAGCTCGGGCTCGACGCGCCGAAGAAGCACCTGGAAGTGACGGCGCGCGGCGTGACCCACAAGTTCGCCGTCGGCACCTCGCCGTTCGGCGTGTCCGATCCGTACGTGAAGGACGAGGCGGACGGGCGCGTCTACGTGCTCGGCGGCGGCGTGATCAACGATCTCGACGCGGCGGGTGTGCGCTTCGTCGATCGCGCGCTGCACGCGCTCAAGCCGGGCGACTACGACACGGTGACGGTGACGGCGGGCGGAAAGTCGCGCACGCTGTCGGCGCCGCCGGCGGAGAACCAGTTCCAGGCCAAGCTCGTGAACACGAAGACGGGCAAGCCCGACGAGATGGCCAAGAACTGGCACGACAAGATCTGGCGCATGACCGTCATCGACGCGCTCGGCAAGGGCGAGCTGCCGGCGGCGGGGACGCCCGAGGTCGCGTGCAAGATCGAGTACGCCTGGCACGGGAAGTCGAAGGGCTTCACCGAGCTGGGACGGACGCAGGCGGCGCAGGTGGCGTCGAACGCGGCGGCGGCGGCGGGCGACGCGTGGGCACGCTCGGAGCGCACGGCGAGCTGGGACAAGCTGCCGGGCAACGCCGAGGAGCTGATCAAAGAGTGCAGCAAGGTCGCCGCTGGCGAGTAGCGGCGGCGCTACTTCCGAAGTACGAGCGCATGCGCGAGCTGCGCGCGTCAGCCGCCGGCGACGGCGATGCCGCCGTTCGCGCCGAGCTGCGCGTGTTCGCGGCGGAGTGGCCGGGCGCGCTCAAGGAGCTCGACACGCTCCCAACCGACGAGATCGAGCGGCGCGCGCGCGTGTGCGCGGCGGGCGGCGACGAGCCGTGGATGTCGTGGAGCCTGCGTTATCACGAGCTCATGCGCGCGGCGCTGGCGATTCGCCGCGGCGAGGCGATCGTCGGCGGCAGCGAGCTCGCCGTCGACGAGGAATTCGCGCGCGCGGTGAAGCGTCCGGCGCACGGGCGCATCAACGTCGTGGTGTTCGCCGCGCTCGCGCGCGAATTCGACGTGACAGCGCGCGAAATCTGGGATGCGCTGTTTCCCCGCCGCGGGCGCGCGGCGCGCGACTATCGCTGATCCTGTGCTAATGATCGATTCGTGGCCCCGCCGCCGCCGCCTACCAAGCGCGAGGTGATGCTCGCGCTGCTCGAACGTGCCGAAGCGCGCGTGCACCTCGATGCGCGCCGCGCCGGCGTGGTGCTGCCGGCGCGCTTCCTCGGGCAGGCGCATCTCAGGCTCGACTACGGCTACGGCTTCACGCCGCCGATCCCCGACCTCGTCATCGACGACGAAGGGATCCACGCGACGCTCTCGTTCAATCGCGTGGCGTTCACTACGTTCGTGCCCTGGCCGGCGGTGTACCTCATCGCCGACTTCGACGGCAACGGCGCCGTGTGGCAGGAAGACATCCCGAGCGACTTGAAGATGGAGCAGGACGCGGGCGGCGCGCCGCCGAGCGCGCGCGCGGGCGCGGCGACGACGCAGGAAGAGCCGCCCGAGCCGGAGCCGACCAAGAAGCCGCGGCCGTCGCACCTGAAGCTGGTGAAGTGAGCGGCGGCGCTCGCGACGCCGACGAGGCGACGCGTGTGCTCGCGCTCCTCAAACGCTACGGCTGGAACGCGACGTCGTTCCAGATCCTCGAAGCCGGCTTCCGCTATTGGTTCGACGGCGACGACGCCTGCGTCGCCTACGTCGAGACGCGCGGCGCGTGGGTGGCGGCGGGCGCGCCGTTGTGCGCGGTCGAGCGGCTCGGCGAGGTGAGCGCGGGCTTCGTCGCCGCGGCGCGCGCGTCGGGACGGCGCGCGGCGTTCTTCGCCGCCGAGGCGCGGCTCGTCGACGCGGCGGCGCTGCCGGCGATGCAGATCGGCGAGCAGCCGGTGTGGGACGCGACGCGCTGGGCGGCGACGGTGGGCGCGACGCGCCGGCTGCGCGCGCAGCTCAACCGCGCCGCCAACAAGGGCGTGCGCGTGCGCGCCGTCGCCGCCGGCGAGCTTTTGCCGGCGGGCGGACACGAAGCGCCGCTCGGACGCGCGGTCGGCGCGCTCATCGATCGCTGGCAGCACGCCAAGCCGATGGCGCCGATGGGCTTCCTCGTCGACGTGCAGCCGTTCCACTTCGCGGACGAGCGGCGCTACTTCGTCGCCGAGCGCGAGGGTGCGCTGGTCGGCTTTTTGGCGGCGGTGCCGATCTACGGGCGCGGCGGCTGGCTGCTCGAGGATTTCTTGCGCGATCCGCGCGCGCCCAACGGCACCAGCGAGCTCATCATCGACGCCGCGATGCGCGCGCTCGGCGACGAAGGCGCGCGCTACGTGACGCTGGGGCTGGCGCCGCTGGCCGGGCCGGTGCGTGGGACGCTGCGCGCGGCGCGGATCTTGTCGGCGGCGCTGTACGACTTCGAGGGGCTGCGCGCGTTCAAGGCCAAGCTGCAGCCGCACGAGTGGGAGCCGCTGTATCTGGCGCATCCGCCGCGCAGCTCGAGCCACGTGGCGCTGGTCGACGCGCTGGCGGCGTTCGCGCGCGGGAGCTTCGTGCGCTTCGGCGGGGCGACCTTGCTGCGCGGGCCGGCGCTGGTGGTGCGCGCGCTGGCGGCGGCGCTGGTGCCGTGGACGGTGCTGCTCGCGTGCGCGAGCGGGCGCTGGTTTCCGGCGCCGTGGGTGAAGACGGCGTGGATCGCGTTCGACCTGGTGCTGGTGGTGACGCTGTTCGTGCTGACGATGCGCTGGCGCCACTGGCTGGGCGCGGCGCTGGCGAGCGCAATCAGCGTCGACGTGGCGCTGACGACGGCGCAGGTGGCGCTGTACGACGCGCCGCGCGCGCACGGGTCGACGGTCGATTGGGTCGTGATGATGGTGTCGATCGTGGGTCCGCTGTTGGCGGCGACGGTGCTGTGGGGCGCGGTCGGGCATCGGCTCGCCGAGCCGGCGCGATCATGACTGGGCACCTTTCGATCGACGCGCCTTCGAGCCGGCCGAGCGACGGCGTGATCACGCTCGGGCCCTACGAGCTCGCCGACGCGACGGCGGTCGCCGAGTGGGACGCGGATCGCGAGATCCAGCATTGGTACGACTGGCCGCTGACGCCGGCGGCGGATGATCCGGAGACGTACGGCAAGCGGCTGGCGTCGGCGGAGGCGACGGTGCGCGGCTTCCGCGCCGCGTGGGAAGCGGGCGAGCGCTTCGGGTTCATGATCCGCGCCGCGGGCGAGGTGCTCGGGTGGGTCGAGCTGGCGCCGCGAGGCTCGGGGCGCGGCAACGTGAGCTATGGAATCGTCGCGCGTCATCGCGGCAAGGGCGCCGCGGCGCGGGCGGTGCGGCTGGCGAGCCGGTACGCGTTCGACGTGCTCGGCTGGGAGCGGCTCGAGATCGTGATGATCGCCGACAACGCCGGCTCGCGCGCCGTGGCGCTGAAGGCCGGCTTTCGGCTCGAGGGCGTGCTGCGCAGCTACGGCGCGTTCGAGCGCTACCAGCCCGAGCGCGGCCGCCGCTTCGACTGGGCCATCCACGCCCTGCTCCGCAGCGACGAACCTCGATGAGATAGAATTCCGCTGTGCGTCCGCTTTCGTCGGAAACACGAGCGCTCGTCGACCGCCTGCGGGAAGATGCCCAACCCGCAATCATCGCCGAGCTCGCCCGTGTGCTCCGTGGTGCTCCGGTCGAGATCCATGTGCAACTCGAGGAGCTCCGACGGAGTAACTGGGCACCGCAAACGAGCTGGGATCGGCTGGACGCCAAAATGGTTGCGCGCCTCGCGCAGCTTCCCGATGGTTGGGCCGCGCTGGGGATCGCCTCCGCGCACTCGAATGGCCACGTTCGTGAAGCTGCCGTACGCGCGCTGTCGTGGCGGACTGAAGGGCACGAGATCCCGTTTCTCGTCGTTCGGCTGAACGACTGGGTTGCGCAGGTGCGCGACGCAGCGCTTGCCGCCGCATCGGCGCGACTGACGACCGAGCACGCCGACGATTGGATTCGCGTGTTGCCGCTGGTCGAGGCGCTCCGTCGGCAACGACGAGCGGACCACAGCCGCTTCGTGCAGGCCGTCTTGCGGCTGCTCACCTCCGCCGACGCACGCCCGGCGCTCCTCCGCGGGCTCGATGCCGAGCAACTCAGCACGCGCCGCTCGTGCTTTCGCTTGGTATTGGATGCCGGCGACGAAACTCTCCTGCCACGCGCGCTCGACGATCGCGACGTCGTCGTTCGGTTGGGCGCCGCCACACGCATCGATCGAATTCCGCGCGGGGAGCGACGACGC
>DASXOU010000789.1:0-1674 GCA_036494045.1 Polyangia bacterium
GACGCTGACGCAGAAGCGCTTCTTCAACGCCGCCGATCAGCCGTCGGCGCAGACGTGGAAGGTGCCGGTCTGCTTGAAGTGGCAGGACGGCGGCACCTGCACGCTCTTCGACGCCGCGACCAAGGAGGTGGAGTTACCCGCGTGCCCGGCGTGGCTCCTTCCCAACGCGGACGCGGCCGGCTACTACCACGTGCGCTACGATCGCGCGCAGCTGGCGGCGCTGACGCCGGTGTTCGCGACAGCCCTGACGGTGCGCGAGCGCACGCACCTGGCGGCCGATGTCGCAGCGGAGGTGGAGCAGGGGACGCTGCCGCTCGGGGACGCGCTGGCGCTGTTGCCGGCGTTCCTAGGCGACGGCGATCTGCGCGTCTTCGGCCGCGGCGTCGGCCTCTTGTTCCTGCTCAATCCGCGCGAGCTCGACGATCGCGAGTACGCCGCGTTCGGGCGCGCGGTCGCCAAGCTGCTCGGCGCGCGCGCGCGCACCGTCGGCTGGGCGCCGAAAGAGGGCGAAGATCCGGCGATGTCGACGGTGCGGCCCGAGCTCTTGTCGATGATGGCGCGCGTGGCGCGCGACACGCGCATCGTCGGCGAGGCGCGCGCCCTTGCCGAGCGCTGGCTCAAAGATCGACGCGCCGTCGCGCCGGACATGGTCGGGCCCGTGCTCGGAATGGCGGCGATGTCCGACGACAGCAAGCTGTTCGACCGCATCCTCGACGAAGCGCGCCACGTGCAAGATCGGCGGGAGCGCTCGATCCTGCTCGGCACGCTCGGCGTGTTCCGCGGCGCAGCGCTGCGTGAGCGCGCGCTCGCCATCGTGACCGGGAGCGAGTTCGATCAGCGCGAGGTGCTGGGGATCTTGTATAGCGAGCTGTTCGATCGCGAGTCGCGCGAGCCGACGTGGAGCTGGCTGCAGACGCACTTCGACGCAATCCTGGCGAAGATGCGCGAGGACGACGCCATGCGGCTGATCGGCGTGGTGCCGCAGGCGTTCTGCGACGAGCGGCATCGCGCGGCCGCCGAGAGCTTCCTCGGGCCGCGCGCCAAGACGCACCCGGGCGCGCCGCATCAGCTCGACGAAGGGCTCGAGGGTGTGCGCGCGTGCGCTCTGTCGTGGACGCGCAACAAGCCGGCCATCGACGCGTTCCTCGCGAAGTACTGAGTCGCGACGCGCGGCTAACGCGCGGCTAACGCAAGCCGAGACGGTGCAGCAGCCGATACATCGACATGCGCTCGAGGCCGGCGCGGCGTGAGGCTTCGGAGACGTTGCCGCCGCATTCGTCGAGGAGGCGCGTGACGTACTCGCGCTCCCAGGCGTCGACGAGGCGCTGGCGCCCGACGCGGAGCGGCTGCGACAGATCGACGATGGGCGTGGCCGCGGCGCTGCTGCTGCTGCCGGGCGCGGCGGGCTGCGCGTTGCCGACGGCGAGCGGCTCCGAGAGCGCGACGGCGCGCTCGAGCGTATTGCGCAGCTCGCGCACGTTGCCCGGCCAGGCGTGGCGCATGAGCGCGTCGAGCGACTCGCGCGTCAGGAGGCGCGCGGGATCGACGCCGAAGTCGCCGAGAAAGCGCGCGGCGAGCAGCGGCACGTCCTCGCGGCGGTCGCGCAACGGCGGCACGGTGAGCGTGACGACGGCGAGGCGATAATAGAGATCTTCGCGAAAGCGGCCGGCGGCG
>DASXOU010000790.1:0-2653 GCA_036494045.1 Polyangia bacterium
GCCGACGGCTCGTCCCCGTCGGTGATCGCGACCGGCCTCTGCTCCGGCGTCGGCAGCCTGACCGTCGACGGTGACACGCTCTACTTCGTCGACGGCACCCACGCCTTCCGCCTATCGACGAGCGGCGGCGCGCCCACGCAGCTTCTCGACGGCGGCGCCGGCACGCTCGCGCTCGACGGCAATAGCCTTCTGGTCGCGACCCGCAACGGCATCGCGCGCCTGCCCAAGAGCGGCGGCGCCGCCACGTCACTCATCACGTTCAGTCAAGACACGACAGATAGCGCGCAATGGCGCACCGCGATCGCGCTCGCCAGCGACGGCACGTCGATTTACTTCGCCACCGCCGACACGTACCGCCTCTCGGCGTCGATGGACAAGGCCTACGGCATCTGGCGCGCCGATCACGCCGACGGCGGCAACCTGACGCAGCTGACCTACGGCCGGACCAACGCGCTCGTCGCCGACGGCAGCGCGCTCTACTCGGTCGAATCGTTCGACGGCCTCGTGCGCCGCGACGTCGCCTGCGTGCCCGGCGCCGCCACCGCCGCCGCCGCCGCCAGCTGCGCGCCGCGCCTATTTGCGCCGCCGACCAGCGGCTTCATCGGCGACGGCGACACGCTCGCGGCGTGGGACGGCAACGGCCTCGCGCACATCGACATGAACGGCGGCCGCACCGCGCTCTGGTCGCACGCCGGCATCACCGCGCTCGACAGCGACGCCGGCGCGTGGTTCGCCACCGACGGCAGCGCGCTCTGGCGCGTGCCCCGCGACGGCAGCGCGCCGAGCTCGCTCGTCGCCACAAGCGGCGCCGCCATCTGGCTCGACGACGACAATGCGTATGTCGCGGGCGCGACCTGGCCGACGATGCTCCGCGTGCCCAAGCTCGGCGGCGCCAGCACGACCGTCGTGACCTCACCGAACACGCGCTTCTTCGGCGTCGACGCGCGCGGCGTCTACGGCCTCGAAGAGGGCGCGACGACCAACATCTGGCGCCACGCGCCCGACAGCAGTGACACCATGCTGGTGAGCGAGCCGTGGCACAGCCCCAACCTCAACGGGCTCCTCATCGCCGGCGACGAGATCTACGCCACCTGCTACAACGCCTACGGCACCGCCTACGACTGGTTCGCGCTCTTCGGTCCAGCCGATCCGCACCCCTGCTATGGGGTCGCATGGGGCGGCCTGGTCGCCGGCGGCCTCGCGGTCGTCGACGGCGAGACGCTGAAGAGCGTGGACCTCTACGGCGAAGGCCCCGGCGCCTGGACCAACAACTACGACGTCACCGTCACGCGCGCCGACGGCACCGGCGGCGAGCTGCGCGTCGGTCACTACGCGACGGGCGCCGCGATCACCACCGACTCGTACATCTGGCAGACCGACGCCGGCGTGGAGCGTGTGCCGCGGACTTGCGGCGCGAGCTGCGTTCCGAGGTACACGCCGTCGCCGCCGCCGCAGGGCCTCGGCTGCTCGGCAGCGCCGACCGACGGCGGCACGCCCGCGCCACCGCCCGACGGCGGCACGCCCGCGCCGCCGCCCGACGGTGGCATCGCGCCACCACCGGCGCCGCCCGTCGGCGGCACGCCGGCGAGCCCGGACGGCACCACCTCGAACGGCCCGCCGCCGAACGCAGCTTCACCGGCGACGGACGGATGTGCCGCCACACCCGGCCGCCCGGCGCCTTCCGCGCTCGCGCTGCCGCTCCTGCTCCTGGCGCTCGCGGCCGTCGCACGTCGCCGCGCGGCGTGATCCAAAGCGGGCGTGGTCTGACAACGCTGCTTGCCACTACGCTGACGTATCCTTTGTAAGCTCGCCCTGCGTACCGCATACCGCAGGCTACGGAAATTGCCGCGTATTTCCGAATGTCGGAGAGTCGCCTACCCGTAACGTTCGGAAACCCTTTCGAGTGCGCGCTGGCACATCGCTCGCAATCGCCGTCGACGGATGTCCAGCTTCCGCACGCGATTCGGCGCCTACCTCCTGACCGACTGCATCGGTCAGGGCGGCATGGCCGTCGTCTATCGCGCCAAGCGCGAAGGCTGGAGCGGCTTCGAAAAAACCGTGGTCATCAAGGCGATGCTGCCCGCGCTCGCCGCGCATCGCGAGCACGTCGATCGCTTCATCGCCGAGGCCAAGATCCAGGCGCAGCTCTCGCATCCCGGCATCGTGCAGGTGCACGACTTCGGCGTCTTCCAAGGCACGCCGTACCTCGTGATGGAGCACCTGAACGGCGTGAACTTGTCGCAGCTGCTCAACGCGCTCGCGCAGTCGCGGCGGCGGATGCCGGTCCCAGTCACGCTCGTCATCGGCACGCAGATGTGTCACGCGCTCGGCTACGCGCACAGCTTCCGCGACTCGACGGGTGCGCGCCGCCAGATCATCCATAGCGACGTCTCGCCGTCGAACGTGATGGTCTGCCGCGACGGCTCGGTCAAGCTGCTCGACTTCGGCGTCGCCAAGGTGATCGACGCCTGCGACTACGACACCTCGGCGACGGTGCAGGGCAAGTTCCCCTATATGTCGCCCGAGCAGGTGAACCACAAGCCGATCGATCGGCGCGTGGACGTGTTCGCGGCCGGCGTCGTCTTGCACGAGCTGCTCACCGGCAAGCGGCTCTTCGCCGCCGGCACCGAGCTGGAGACGCTGCAGCGCGTGT
>DASXOU010000791.1:0-2292 GCA_036494045.1 Polyangia bacterium
GAGCACGGCGACACAATATCACGCGCCACGCCGCGCGCGGCGGCGGCGGCGCGCGTCGACGCCGGTGATGACCGCGGCGGCGAGCAGCGCCAAGAGGCTGACGGCGGCGCCCGCTTGCAGCGGCGGGCAGCTGAGCTCCCACGCGACCGCGTGACGCCCGGCCGGCAGGCGCACGCCGCGCAGCGCGTAGTCGACGCGCAGGCTCTCGGCCGGGGCGCCGTCGACGGTGACGCGCCAGCCCGGATACCACGGCTCGGCCATGACCAGCACGCCGGCGCGCTCGAGGCTGACGTCGAGCGTGGCGCTGGTCGGTGCCACGCGTGTGTATTCGTAAGGCTGCGTCGGCGGCAGCGGCCGCTCGGGCAAGGGCGGCGGCACGCCGACGTCCTCTTCGACGATCACCGTGGTCGCCGGATTCCACGTCGCCGCGGCGACGGCGCGCGCGGCCGCGGCTTCGTCGGCGACGCGCACCGCGCCGTGGATGATGAGCGCGCGCGGAAAGGCGTGCGGGTTGTACCAGACGTCGACGCCGTCGTCGCCGGCGAAGACCCGCTTCCAGCCGGGCACGTCGATCGGACGATCGCGCGGCGCCGCCACCCACGCGACGCTGAGAAGGTTCACGATCGGCGACGAGAAGCGCCACAGGCCCTGGCCCGTCAGATCGTCGCCGAGCTGCGCGCGCGGATAGGGCGCGCCGTGGTTGGCGATCCATAACAGGTTGAGGTAGCGCCAGATCGGCAGCGAGTGATAGCCGCCCGCGGATTGGAAGCGAAAGCGCATACCCGCGTTGTGGGCGTCGTTGCCGAGGTGCACGTCGTTGGTGGCGCGGCCGCGCAGCGCGTAGGCGCGCAGCCAATCGAACGCTTGCGGATGCTGCGCGGCGGCGGCCGGCGTCTGCGATGGGTTGTCGCCGCGAAAGGTGACGACGAGCTCGAGCGCGACGACGACGACCGCGATCGCGCGCACGAGCGTCGCGCGTGAGCTCGCGCGTGTCGACGTCGCAATCGCGTGGGCGAGCGCGTCGAGCCCGTCGGCGGCGAGGATCGGCGCCGCCAGCGTCCACACGTAGAGAGCGCGCGCGGGGCAGCGCAGCGAACCGTAGAGCGGCAGGTGGCGCAAGATCGGCTGCGCCCAACCGCGCGCGATCACGCAGGCGACGACGGTGAGAAAAAGCAGCGCCACGCGCTCGCGGCGTCGCTCGCGCACGCGCAGCGACGCCAACGCCAACAGGCCGCCGGCGACGCCGATCCCGTAGCCGCACAGCTCCCACTGATCGGGCGCGCCCACGTAGGTCCCGCGCGCGACGTCGCCGTACAGCGTCGGCGCGAACAAGGTCAGCGCATAGCGCCACGACGGCCACGCGTAGCTCGACGCGAACTCCGGCGTCGTCCCGAGCGCGCGCGGCGACAGTCGCGCATGCGCCAGCGCCGGCACGATCTGCACCATCGCCAGCGCCAGCGCCAAGAGCGTCGCGCCGGCGAGCGCCGCCGTCAGCGTCAGGCGCGCGCGTCGCGAGCCGGCGCGCGCGATCGCCGCCGCCATGTACACGCCGACGACGAGCGCGCCCCACGCCAGCATCGACCAGCCGCCGGCGAGCAGCCCGAGCGCGAGCGCGATCGCGATCCACAGCGCGTCGTCGACGGTGCGCCGCTGCGCCAGCCGCTCGACGCCCCACAACACCCACGGCAGCCACGCCGTCGTCGCCACGAACATCGCGTGGCGCAGCTCGAGCACCATGAACGCGCCGCAGCCGAGCGTCAGCGCCGCCAGCGCGCACGCCGCCGTCGAGCGGCCGCGCGCCTTCGCCAGCGCCCACATGCCGCCGGCGCCGAGCGCGACGTGAAACAGCTGCAGCCACGCGTAGAGCCGCATCGGCGCCACGATCATCCACAGCCAATTGATCGGATAGAAAAGCCCGAGCTGAGGATCGCCGACGAGCGGCTGCCCCGACCACGCGCCCAGCTCCCACAGCGGAAAGTCGCCGTGGCGCATCGCCGCCCGCGCCGCCGTGTACAGCGGCACGAAGTAGGCCGCGATGTCCTCGAAGAACCACACGCGTCCGACGAGCGGCGCGCCGAAGAGCCAGGTCACCGCCAGCGCGACGACGACGAGCGGCCACCAGCGCCTGAGCCAGGAAACCATCGACCTTACATCGGTAACACATCGCGACGCGTCGCGTGGGGCCACGACTCACCAGCTGAGGCAGGCGTGCAGCGGTCGCGCGGCCGCGCCTTGCGGGATCTCGCGCGGTTGGCCGCGCTGGCCCGCGGCACGCTTTCTGCTCTAAAGGGC
>DASXOU010000792.1:0-4099 GCA_036494045.1 Polyangia bacterium
CTTCGAGTCGCTCGAGCGCGTAGGCGAAGTGCGCGAGCGTTGCGGCGCCGAATGCGCCAACCGCAGCGCGCGGCCGGCGCCGGGCGAGGGCCACGTCGAACGGCAGCTCTCGACCGGCATGATCCGCGGCGACGGGCGCGAAGCCAAAGAGGTCGTGATCGATCCGTGCAAGCGATCGAACCGGCCCGGCGGCGGCTGCGGCGGCGACGAGTACTAGGGGCTGTCCCGCAATGGTGGACCGAGCCAGGCCGAGCGAGGAGATGCGATCGTGAGGAGCGACGACCGAAGCTGCTGGTGGCAACTGAGGGAGGCGCGAAGCGAGCGCTTCCCTCAGCCGGCCTGGCGACGGGAACCATTGCGGGGCAGCCCCTAAATGGCCGAGGCCGCGGGCGATCCACTGCTGGACGTTCGCGAGCTGGTCACACGGTTCGAGACGGACGGCGGCGAATTTCGCGCGGTCGACGGCGTCAGCTTCAGCGTGCGCGCCGGTGCCACCGTCGGCGTCGTCGGCGAGAGCGGCAGCGGCAAGTCGGTGACCGCGCTGTCGATCCTGCGCCTGGTGCGCGATCCGCCCGGGCGCGTCGTCGGCGGCTCGGTGCAGTTTCGCGGGCGCGACCTTCTCACGCTGCCGGAGCGCGAGATGCAGAAGGTGCGCGGCGCCGAGATCTCGATGATCTTCCAGGAGCCGATGACGTCGCTCAACCCGGTGATGACCACCGGCGCGCAGGTGGGCGAGCCGCTCGTGATTCATCGCGGGATGTCGAAGAAGGCGGCGCTCGCCGAAGCGGCGTCGCTCTACAAGCTGGTCGGCATCGCCGATCCGGAGCGGCGCGTGCACGATTATCCGCACCAGATGTCCGGCGGCATGCGGCAGCGCGTGATGATCGCGATGGCGCTGGCGTGCCGGCCGGCGCTGGTGATCGCCGACGAGCCGACCACCGCGCTCGACGTCACGATTCAGGCGCAGATCCTCGAGCTGCTCGCGCGCCTCAGGCGCGAGCTCGGCATGGCGCTCGTGCTCATCACGCACGATCTCGGCGTCGTCGCCGAGACCTGCGACGACGTGATCGTCATGTACGCCGGGCAGGTCGTCGAGCACGCCGCGGCGCGCGCGCTGTTCGCGCAGCCACGGCATCCGTACACCGCGGGGCTGTTGCGCAGCCGACGGCCGATTGCCGACAGCCGGCAGCTGCAAGCGATCCCGGGGATGGTGCCGCGGCTGGATCAATTGCCGAAGGGATGTCGGTTCGCGGATCGCTGCGAGCGCGTGCAGGGCAAGTGTCGCGAACAAATGCCGCCGCTCGACGTCATCGAGCCGGGGCGGCTGGTGCGCTGCTTTTTTCCCGTGCCGGTGGCGCCATGAGCGACGCGCTCGTTTCCGTCGAGAACCTGACGAAACATTTCGCGGCGCGGCCCGGCCTCTTCGGCGGCGGCAAAGGCGTCATCCGCGCCGTCGACGGCGTGTCGCTGCAGATCGCCGCCGGCGAGACCCTCGGCCTCGTCGGCGAATCGGGCTGCGGCAAGTCGACGCTCGGCCGCGCCATCCTGCGCCTGCACGAGCCCACCTCGGGCCGCGTCGTCATCGACGGCACCGACGTCACCGCGCTGGCGTCGGGTCCGCTACGCGCGTTCCGCAAGCGCGCGCAGATCATCTTTCAAGATCCCTACGCGTCGCTCAATCCGCGCATGACCGTCGGCGCCATCCTCGACGAGCCGCTCGTCATCCACGGCCTCGGCGACGCCGCCGCGCGCCAAAAGCGCGTCGCCGAATTGCTCGACGTCGTCGGCTTGCGCCCCGAGGTCGCCGCGCGCTATCCGCACGAGTTCTCCGGCGGCCAGCGCCAGCGCGTCGGCATCGCGCGCGCGCTCGCCGTCGAGCCGCGCTTCATCGTCGCCGACGAGCCGCTCTCCGCGCTCGACGTGTCGATCCAGGCGCAGATCGTGAACCTGCTCGTCGAGCTGCAGCGCCAACACCGGCTGACCTACCTGTTCATCTCGCACGATCTGAAGATCGTCGAGCACCTGTGCGATCGCGTCGCCGTCATGTACCTCGGCCGCGTCGTCGAGGAGGCGCCGGCGGCGGCGCTGTACGCGCGGCCGCTGCATCCGTACACGGTGGCGCTGTTGTCGGCGGTTCCCGAGATCGATCCGCAAAAGAAGCGCACGCGCCTCATCCTCGAAGGCGACGTGCCCTCGCCGTCGTCGCCGCCGTCGGGCTGCGCGTTTCATCCGCGCTGCCCGCTCTACGCGAAGAAGGATCGCCCCGAAGTTTGCCGCGCGACGGTGCCCACGTTGTCCGACAAGGAGCCCGGACATCGGGCGGCGTGTCATTTCGCGGGCGAGCTGAGCGCTTCCGCTTCGTGATAAAATCGATGTTCCCGTGGCGCTGCGCATCCTGGTCGTCGAGGACGACAAGCACATCCGGAGAATCCTCGAGCAACTGCTGACGCACGAGCCGTCGCTGGCGGCGCGCGCGCCCGAGGTCGTCGCCGCGCAAGACGGCCAGGAGGGGCTCGCCGCCCTCGAAAAAGGGCCGTACGACCTCGTCATCAGCGATCTCTTGATGCCGCGCATGGACGGCTTTGCGTTCACGCGCGAGCTGCGCAAGCACAAGCACGGCGCCGACGTGCCGCTCATCGTCACCAGCGCGATCTACAAAGACGCGGCGACGATCGCGAAGCTGCAGTCGGAGACCGGCGCGCAGTTCTTCGCCAAGCCGTTCCAGATCAAGGATCTGCTCGGCGCGGTCAAGAAGCTCATCGGCGGCTCGTCGGTGACCGCGACCAAGTCGGCGCGCCCCGACGTGACGCCGACCGGCGCGCGCAACGCCACCACCGGCGCGCTGCCGACGGTGGGCTCGCTCGCCGAACGGCGCCCGCCGCGCATCCTCCTCGAGCTGTGGGAGAAGAAGACCACCGGCGCGCTCACGCTCCAGCGCGGCAAGGTCAAAAAAGAGATCGGCCTCGTCCACGGCACGCCGGTGACGGTGACGTCGAACCTGCGCACCGAGACGCTCGGCCACTTCCTCGTCGCGCGCGGCGTCATCGACGAGGCGCGCCATCAGCAGGCGCTCAAGCGCGCGCAGGAGTCGCAGGCGCGGCTCGGCCAGGCGCTCGTCGAGCTCGGCTTCCTCAGCGACGCCGAGCTCATGAAGCAGCTCGGCGCTCAGATGCGCTCCAAGATCACCAACGTGCTGCGCTGGAAGGACGGCGACTGGATGCTGACGCCGGGGCCGCCGCCGGAGTCGCCGCTGCAGACGCCGGTCGAGTCGCCGCGCGCCGTCTTCCATGGGCTGCACAAGACCGCGCACGTCGACGAGATCGCGATGGAGCTGGCGCAGGTGCGCGGGCGGATCGCGCTGACGCTGCGCGCCGAGCGCCACCGCGAGGCGTTCGTGCGCGTGTTTGGCGACAAGGGGCTGTCGGCGTTGCAGCGGCGGCCGCTCATCGAGGAGCTGCTGGTCGGCGCCGATCCGACGCCGATGCTGATCCAGCTCGACGCGCTCTTCGCCTGCGGCATGGCCGAGCTCGAAGCCGTTGCCGTCGACAAGAAGGCGCCAACGGAGAAGACCGATCCGATCGCGCTCGAGCGGCTGCCGGTGGCGGCGGTGATGCTCGATCCGGCGCCGACCGCTGAGCAGAGCCTCTACGACAAATTGTTCGGCGACGACACCGGGCCGGTGCCGGTGATCGACGAGCTCGACGGTGTGCCCTCGCCGTTCGAGGACGAAGACGATCGCTCGGGCGTGATGGACATGCCGGCGACGACGGCGCCGGCCGCGCCCGCCGCCGCCAAGCCGCCCGCCGACGTCGCCGTCGAGGCGCTGCGCAAAGAGGTCCTGCACGAATATCTCGACATCCAGGGCAAGGACTACTACCAGGCGCTGCGCGTCGCCCGCGACGCGGCGCCCGAAGAGATCGCCGCGTCGTACGGCGCCATCGGCAAGCAGTTCCGCCTCGAGCGCTTCGCCGATGTCGATCTCGGCCCCGACTATGCGCGCCTCGAGGAGATCCACACGATGTTGCGCGCGGCGTTCGAGACGCTGTCGTCGAGCGAGCTGCGCAAGGCGTACGACGCCGAGCTCGAGCGCAAGCATCGT
>DASXOU010000793.1:0-7097 GCA_036494045.1 Polyangia bacterium
TGATCTGCCGTCGGTGCGCGTAATCGAGCGCGGCGGCGACTTCCCCGCCGATGAACGCAGCCAGCGGCCAGTCGATCAGCGGCGTGCGTTGCAAGAGCTGCTGCAGATCCATGCCGTCGACGTGCTCGAGCACGACCAGCCGCTGCGCGCCCGACTCCTGCAGATCGAGCACCGGCACGATGTTGCGATGCACGAGCGCGGCCGTGACGCGCGCCTCGTCGAGGAGCGCCTGCTTCAACGACTCGTCGAGCTCGTCGCGCACCAGCTTCAAGACGACGCGACGCGCGAATCCGCCCGCGCCTTCGACCTCGGCGAGCAGCACCCGTCCCATGCCGCCTTCGCCGAGCGGGCGCACGATGCGATAGCGGCCGATGTACTCGCCGGGCGCGCTCACTTGCTGCACACGCCCGGCGTCGTCTTCCCGCAGCGCAGCGGCGGATGGCAGGTGCCGCAGTCGAGCACCATGTTGCAGCCGTCGGAGATCGGGCCGCAGTCCTTGCCCTGCGCGGCGCACGTGGTCGGCGTGCAGGTGGCGCTGCACTCGGCGCTGCAAGTGAGCGGCAGTGTCAGCGTCGCGTTGCTGGTGCCGTCGGGGACGAGCTGTGACGGGCCGTCGGCGCAGAAGCTCGGCGCGTTCGCAGCCGGACATCCGGCGACGGACCATCCGGTGACGCGAACGCCGAGCGTGGTGCCGGGGCGGACGCCGCCGCACGCGGGCGCGTTGGCCCGCAGGAACGCGGTCAGCGTGGACGCATCGGCGATCGCAGTCGAAACGGCGAGGCAGCCCCCGCAAAACGAGCCGCCGCCGCCGGAGCCGCCGCCGTTGGCTTCGACCTGGTACAAGAGCGAGCCGCCCGCGGGCACGTCGAGCGTGCAGCCCGAGGCGTCGATGCTGAGCGCGATGTCGAGCTGGTGCTCGCCGCAGCCGGCGACGAGCGCGAGCGCGAGCGCGGCGCTAGTGAACGCGGACCACATAATCGGAGCTGGCGTTGGCGAGCGTACCGGCGAGCACGCCGGCACCGACGGCGAGGACGACGCCGGCGGCGACCGGCACCCACAGCACCGCGCGCTTGTAGAGCGGCTTGTGCGGCGCCGGCAGCGGCAGGCACATCGGCTCGACGGCGCACACGGCGTCGACCGGATCTCCGGCGATCTCGAGGTGACGGCTTGGATTCGTCACGTCGGCGGCGCTGAAACGATCGGCCGCATGCGCGCCAACGATCCACAGCGTGCGGCCGAGCGCCGCCGACACGGCGAGCGCTTCGTCGCTGCCGAGCGGGCCGATCGCGGCGCGGGTCACGACTTGCCGGACGGCGTCGGCGGGCGCAGCCGCATCGGCGAGGCTGACCGCGATCTCGGGCGCCGCTTGCGTGACGCGCACGACGCGCGCGACCGGCCGCCGATCGGCGCGCTCGACGAGGATCCAGTGCACGCCGGCGGTCGTGGTCGCCTCGGCGAGCTGGCCGTCGATCCACAGGCGCGCGCCCGGCGGCGAGAGCTCGATGCGCGGCGTGACGCGCGGGCCCGGCGTCGCGCGCGCGAACGCCGCCGGCACTTCCGGCGGAAAGATGCGATCGGGACGCGCAGTCGGTGAGAGCACGCGCGCCAGCGCGAAGCGTTCGAGCGCGTCAGCCCGCTTGTTGTCGAGCAAGAGACAGGCGCCGATCCACGTCTCGATCTCGGCGAGCGCCGTGGAGACGCGCGGCGTGGGCAGGCGTCCGTCGACGAGCGCCTGCTCTGCGGCTTGCAGTCGCGTCACCGCGCGCGCGAACGCCATGTCGCGGTAGAGCGGGCGCACCTCGGCGAGCGTCGACTCGGCCGCGACGTCGCTCTCGCGTTGCGGCCGCGCCACCTCGAGACCGCGGCGCGCAGCGGCACCTTCGATCGCTTCGGCGGACACGCCGTCGGACGGCACGACCAGCGGCCGCTCGGCCGCGAGCGAAGAGGATGCGACCAGCGCGATCGCCAGCAGCGACAGAGCGGGCATCGCAGCGATCTTATCACCCCGCGCGCCATGGACGCTCGTCCATGGTGGGGCGCGCGGCCCCACCGTCGGTGGCGATGCAACTGCCCGAAATCAGCGACGGGACGGTCCGGTCCGCCACTTGCTCTAGGCAGGGGGCGGAGGAACCAAGCCATGTCGATTCGCACCCTGATTCTCGCCGGCGCCGTCGTCGGATTGGCCGCGTGCAGCGCCGAAGGCACCGACACCGAAGCGATGTGGACGCCGGCCGACGAGGCCAACCTCGACGCGCAGCCCGCGCAAGCGTGCACGCCCGGGCAGCCCGATCCGCGTGCGTGCGATCCGAGCGACACGAAGAAGACGACGGTGTGCCACATCCCGCCGGGAAATCCGGCCAACGAGCACACCATCTGCGTCGGCAACGCGGCGGTACCGGCGCACCTGGCGCACGGCGATCACCTCGGCTCGTGCTGCGACGGCGACGCGGGCGACGGCGGCACCAGCGGCAACGGCGGCAACGGTGGCAGCGGCGGCGGTGGCGGCAGCCCGGTCGGTACGCCGGCCGGCGGCGGCAGCGGCACGACGGGCACCGGACCGATCGGATAACCACGACAAGGGGCAGGGCGATGCTGGCGAACATCGAGCTCACCGACAGCGAACGGCGGATGCTGCTTGCGTTGAACGACGAGGAGCGTGACGCGGTGATCGAGCAGATGCTGGATAAAGTGCGCGAGGAGCTGCAATGGATGATGACCGTCGATCGCGCGAAGAGAGCGGCGGCGGCCGCGCCGCAGCTGGTGGCGCATTCGGAGCTGCCGGTCATGCCGACAGCGACGCCGGCGCCAGCGACACGCTACTGTTGGCCGTCCGGACCGCGTCGCGCCGCTCGCTAAAGTCATGAGGAGGGGATTCCATGCGTAGCTTTTCGCTGGTGCTGACACTTTCGTTCGTGGCGCTCGCCTGTCACCACTCGACCAACGGCGACCACGGCGCCGACATGAGCGCCGGCAGCGGCGACGGCGGCAGCGACGACATGTCGCTCGGCGGCGCGGGCGGCTGCAGCACCGGCGGCGCCACCTGCGCCGTCGACGGCGATTGCTGCTCCAACGTCTGCGATCCGACGATGCACGTCTGCGCGCTCGGCGCCTGTCAGGCGGCAGGCTCGAGCTGCGCCAACAACGGCGACTGCTGCACCCTCAACTGCACCGGCGGCAGCTGCGGCAGCGCACAATGCGTCTCCGACGGGCAGTCGTGCACCGCCGGCGGCGATGCCTGCTGCAGCACGCAGTGCGTGTCGGGCTCGTGCAAGCCGCTCAACAGCACGTGCAAGACCGCCGGCAACACGTGCGGCGGCAACAACGACTGCTGCAGCGGCGACTGCACCGGCGGAACCTGCGCGCCGCCGTCGACCGTTTCGTTCTGCACGCAGCTCGGCGACGTCTGCTTTCACGACGCCGAGTGCTGCACCGGCGTCTGCACCATCGCTTCGGGCGCGACCGCCGGCACCTGCTCGAGCATCACGACCTCGTGCCGCGTCGACGGGCTCACCTGCGACGGCTGCACCGGCTGCTGCAGCTCGTACTGCGCGCCCTACGGCACCAGCTCGGTCAAGGTTTGCCAGCCGGCATCGGGCTGTCACGTGCTCGGCGATCTGTGTATCAAGACCAGCGACTGCTGCGGCGGCGACGCGCCGAGCGGCCTTCCCGGCGCCGGTCTCGTCAAGTGCACGCCCGATCCGGATCATCCGTCGATCGGCACCTGCTCGATGGCGAACCCGAACAACTGCCCCAACGGCGAGCCGACGTGCAAGAACACCTGCCAGCCGGAAGGCGATGTCTGCCATTACCTCGGCAACGGCGGCTGCTCGTCGAACTCGTTCCCCAACAACTGCTGCGGCGCCACCGGCAACAAGGGCGCTTGCCAGCTCGACAAGCTCGGCGTGCCCCGCTGCTATGGCATCGCCGCGTGCGTGATGATGGGCGGCAGCTGCGCCTCGTCGGCCGACTGCTGCAACGGCGAGCCCTGCGTTCCCGACGGCACCGGCCACCTGCACTGCGGCGCGATGAGCTGCGTGCCGACCAGCGGCGCCTGCACGACGACGGCGGATTGCTGCGCCGGGGGCCTATGCAGCATCCCGCCCGGCTCGACGATGGGCAGCTGCGTCGCGCCGACGCCGAGCGGCGACATGATGTCGGCGTGCGCGTTCGCGGGGCAGGCGTGCACGACGTCGCTGCCGTGCTGCGCCAACAACGGCACGTGCGACGGACCGACCGGCACCGCCTGCGCCGCGGGCGAGACCGACTGCTTCTGCTCGTTGCCCATCCAATGACCGAGCGTCAGTGGCAGTAGCGGAGGTCGTGGCGATCGATGACGAGAAACAGGCGGCTGAAGACGGTGCCGGCGTTGTGCGCGTCGAGCGGGACGTTCGCGGGAGCCTGCCGCAGACGCGCCAGGTAATCGTAGCCGAGCCACGATCCCGCGCTCTGCCGTCGATAAACCGTCTGGTAGCGCACGACGCCGAGCACCGCCTGGCCGAGCGCGACGACGACGAGCGCGATGACGGCGGCGCGGGCGGCGCGCGCGCGCAGGTTCCACACGAGCACCGCGCCGTAGACCGACATGAGCGCGATCGGCATGAAGGCGATGCTGGTGCGTAGCGCATGCGGCGCGCCATCGTCGGTGACCGACGCCGGGACGAAGCACGCGAGCACCAAAAGCGGCAGATAGCCGGCGAAGAGATCGCCGCGCCGCACCCGTCGCACGCACTCGAAGGCGCCGGCGATCCCGAGCGGCAGGAAGATGATGTTGAGCATGCCGAACGGGCCGCCGTAGTGATGGCGCAGGTTCGAGTCGCCGTGAAAGAAGAGGAAGCGCGGGTTGAAGTGCAGAAAGAAGAGCCGCAGCATCGACGCTGGGCCGACGTGCGCGCCGACGGCGTGAAAGCGCGCCAGCGACGTGCGGCTGCCGAATAGATCGGCGATGAACGGCTCCATGATGACGATCGCGACCAGCGCCGCGACCGCGGCCGAGAGCGCCAGCGTGCGATCGCGGCGAATGCGCACCAACGCGGCGATGCCGACGAAGGCGAAGTGAATCAGGGGAACGATCTTCAGCGGATGGTAGACGTAGACGCCGATTCCGACGGCGATGCCGTCGGCGATCGCCCAGCGCAGCGCCGGCCGGCGCAAGAGCGACTCGGCGCAAACGAGCTGCAACGCGACCACCAGGGGAACGAGCGTGACCTCGACGGGAAACCGCGCGATGACGAGGACCCACGGCGACAATAGACAGACGAAGGCGGCGACGGCGCCGAAGAGCGGCTCGCGCGTCGGTGCGCCGAAGTCGCGGCGACGGGCCAGCGCGATCAGGACGCCGACCGCTGCGAGACCGAGCAGCATCGACAAGATTCGCGCCGCCATCAGGCTCGGCGGGATCACGCGAAACAGCGCCGCCTGCAGATAGATGTAGACCGGCAGCTTGTACTCGCCGAACGCGCGGAACCAGAGCGGCATGTGCGCGCCGTACTCGTCGGTGCCGGCGGCGTCGAGGCACGCGGCGTTGAGGGTGACGCTCGGCTCGTCGACGAAGAAGCCGGGCGGCGTCGTGGCGGGTCGCAGGAAATAGAGGACGACCGCGGCGACGACGAGCACACCGGCGGCGACGTGGGCGAGCGCAGCGATCCGGGACGCCGGCACGGGCGAAGGGTATCACGGCGATTGCGACGGCACGCCCGTTGCTCTAGCGGGGCGATCGACAACGGAGGATCCCCATGCAACCGCTACTCGTCGCGTTTCTCGCGTTGATCGAGCCCACGTATGTCTCGATCGGTGGACATGACGGCGTCCAAGTTTACATGCGCAAAGACACCGGCACTATCGAGCTGGCCGCCGTCGGCGAGTTCGACGCGCCGCCGGCCGAGGTGCAGGCCGCGCTCCTCGACTATGGCGCGCATGTCCGCGTCAACAAGCACCTGGCCGAGAGCACGGTGCTGTCGCGCACGCCCGGCGTCGAGCTCGTCTATCAGCACCTCAAGCTGCCGATCATAAAGGATCGCGACTTCACGCTGCGCGTGCGCTGGAACGAAACCAACGCGCGCGGCATCTCATTCAGCGTCGACGGCGGTCACGGCCCGGCAGCGACGAGGAAAGCCGTGCGCATGTCGACGCTCAACGGGCGCTGGGACCTCGAGCCCATTCGCGATGGCAGCGCGACGCGCGCCGTGTATCACGTCGAGATCGATTTCGCCGGCTCGGTTCCGCGCTGGATGGTGCGCGGCGGCGCGGCCAAGGATCTGCCGGGCGTCTACACCGGCATGCGCCAGCTCATCAGCGATCGCCGCGTCGGTCGCGTGAGCGCCATCTCCGCTCGCTAGCTCACGCACGTCACAGGAGAGAAGCCATGATGCTCGAATTGATCGGATTCGCGCTGGTCGCGCTCGTCGTCAGTTGGCACTTCCGCTTGAGCCGCGCCATCACGCCGCGCCAAAAAGTGCTCGCGCTTCGCAAGCGCTACCCGTCGGTGACGGTGATCCGGCCCGTGCGCGGCAAGGACGTCGGCGCCGCCGACAACTTCCGCGCCGCGCTCGACACCGGCTACCCGGGCGACGTCGAGACGCTCTTCATCTTCGACGACGACAAGGATCCCGGCTTGCCGATCGCCAAAGAGATCGTCGCCGAGCACAGGGCGTCGGGGCGACGCGGCACCGCCGCCGTCGTCGTCGCCGGCGCGCCACCAGCCGGCCGCACCGGCAAGCTCAACGCCATGGTCGTCGGCCAGCGCGCGGCGCGCGGCGAGCTGATCGCGTTCGGCGATTCGGACACGCGCCCGGATCACGAGGTGCTGCGCGGCATCGTCGACACGCTGCTGGCGTCGCCCGAGAACGGCTCGGCGTTCGCGCCGGTCCTCGTCTACGACGCACCTCAGGCTGCCGGCGACGTGCTCTACCAGGTGATGCAGAACGCGCTCTACTCGCCGCTGGCCGCGTGGGCTTCGGGCGAAAAGCGCGAGCTGCCGTTCATCATGGGCCAGCTGATGGTGTTTCGCCGCGAGGCACTGCAAGCGATCGGCGGCGTCGAGTCGGTGCAGGGGCAGCTCGTCGACGACATGGCCATCGGCAAGCGCGTGCACGAGCACG
>DASXOU010000794.1:0-2112 GCA_036494045.1 Polyangia bacterium
CCTCTTCCTGTTCGGCGCGCAGCCGGATGCCAAGGATTCCACGCGCACCATCGCCTCGCTGAATCAGGGCGGCCTCTCGCTTCCGGACCGCGACTATTATCTCAAGACGGACCCCAAGTCGGTCGAGATCCGGCAGCGCTACGTCGCGCACGTCGCCGCGTCGCTCATGCTCGCCGGCGAGAAAGCGGCGCCGGCAGGCAAGCACGCCACCGCCATCCTCGCCTTCGAGACCGAGCTGGCCAGGGCGTCGCTCACGCGCGTCGAGAAGCGCGAGCCGCACAACCTCGACCACAAGCTCGATCGCAAGGCGCTCGCCGCGCTGACGCCGTCGTTCGCTTGGGATCGCTATCTGGCCGCCGCCGGTGTGCCCACCGTCGACGCCGTCAACGTCTCGGAGCCAAAGTTCTACCAAGCGCTCGACGTCCACTTGCACGCGCTGCCGCTCGACACCTTGCGCGCGTACTTGCGCTGGCACGTCGTGCGCTCGGCGTCGCCCTATTTGTCGAAGCCGTTCGTCGACGAGAACTTCGCCTTCTACCGAAAATATCTGCGCGGCACGCCGGTCAATCGCCCGCGCTGGAAGCGTTGCGTGGGGCTCGTCGATCGCAACCTCGGCGAGGCGCTCGGCAAGGTCTACGTCGATCGGATGTTCTCGCCGACGATGAAGGCGCGCACGCTCGAGATGACGCGCGCGATCGAGCGCGAGATGGAAGCGCACTTGAAGGCGCTGCCGTGGATGAGCGCGGCCACCAAACAAAAGGCGCTCGAGAAGCTCCACACCGTGGTCAACAAGGTCGGCTATCCCGAGCGCTGGCGCGACTACTCGACCCTCGCCGTCGAGCGCGGCGGCTTCTTCGGCGACGTCGTGCGCGCCGTCGCCTTCGAGTCGCGCCGCCAGCTCGCCAAGATCGGAAAGCCGCTCGATCGCGGCGAATGGGGCATGACGCCACCGACGGTGAACGCCTACTACGATCCGCAGATGAACGACATCAACTTCCCGGCCGGCGTGCTGCAGCCGCCGCTCTTCGACTTCAAGCTCGACGACGCGCCCAACTACGGCAACACCGGCGCCACCATCGGCCACGAGCTCACCCACGGCTTCGACGACGAGGGGCGCAAGTTCGATGCGCGCGGCAACCTCGCCGACTGGTGGACGCCCGCCGACGCCGAGGAGTTCGGCCGCCGCGCCCAGTGCGTCGTCGACGAGTACGCGCAGTTCAAGATCGTCGACGACATCAAGATCAACAGTAGGCTCACGCTCGGCGAAGACGTCGCCGATCTCGGCGGCACCCAGCTCGCCTATGACGCCTGGAAGCGCGCCAACGCCGGGCGCACGCCGCCGTCGGGCGACGGCTTTTCGCCCGATCAGCGCTTCTTCATCGGCATGGCGCAGTGGGCCTGCGACAACGAGCGCGACGAGGACAAGCGGCTCAACGCCACCGTCAATCCGCACTCGCCCGACGAGTACCGCATCAACGGCGTGGTCGCGAACATGCCGACCTTCGCCAAGGCGTTCGCGTGCAAGGCCGGTCAGCCGATGGTGCGCGCCAACGTCTGCCGAATCTGGTAGCTCAGCGGTCGCCGCCGTTGGCGCCGAGCACGCGGTTGATCTTCCAGATCAGCTCGTTGACCTCGAACGGCTTGGTCAAATAGAAGCGCGCGCCGACGTTGATGCCGTCGACCATGTGGCGGGCGTCGTTGCTCGCGGTCAAAAAGATCACGGGAATCTGCTTGGTCTCGCTCTTGGCCTTGATCGCCTTGACGAAGCCGATGCCGTCGAGCTCGGGCATGTTCATGTCGCAGACGATGACGTCGGGCAGCGCGTCTTCGAGCTGCATCAGCCCGTCGAGGCCGTTATTCGCGACGCGCACCTCGAAGCCCTTGGCGGTCAGCTGCTTGCGAAGGAGCGTCTGCGTTCCGGTGTCGTCCTCGACCACGAGCACGCGCGAAGGACTGCTCATCGCCACCTCCCTGCGTGCAGGAAGCATACACCCCCGACTTTGGACGCGATTGCCTTTTCCGCTATCGTTTCGAGTAGAAGCGATCGAGAAACGCGGCCACGGTGCTGACGCCGTCGGCGTCTTCGTCCCAGCTCAGCGCCATGCCGCCGGC
>DASXOU010000795.1:0-9006 GCA_036494045.1 Polyangia bacterium
CGGTAGGCGAGGCAGCCGTTGGGATGACACGCCGCCGCCGCGGTCACGCGCGCCTTGCCGACGGCGAGCTCGGCGCCGGCGGCGACGGCGTGGAACGACAGCTTGGCGCGCATCGCGTCGAGCCCGACGGGAAAATGGGGCGCGCGCATCTGCGCGTCGAGCGCCGCGCGCACGTTGCCGTTGGGCGCGCAGCGCTCGGGCGCGTGCAGCGTCAGCCGATTGCCCGGCGCATACGCCGGCGCGAAGAACGGGAAGCCCTGGATGTGGTCCCAGTGCAGGTGGCTCAAGAACAAGTGCGCCGCCACCGGCGCGCGCAGCGACTCGCCGAGCCGGCGCAGGCCCGTGCCGGCGTCGAGGATCACGAGCGTGTCACCGTCGCCGTCGCTGACGCGGACCTCGACGCAGCTGGTGTTGCCGCCGACCTGCGCCGTCTCCGGCCCTGCCGCCGCGATGCTTCCGCGCACACCCCAGAATCGTACTCGCATCATGTGCTTCACCCTCCGCCCGCCACCAAGAGCAAGCGACGGGCCAGCGCCACGCCGGCGCGATTTCGCGGCGTTGCGCGAGCGGGCGTGTGATCGAAATCGATCGCCTGATCCGAAATGGATCAGCGAGATGGATCAGCCGTTCGGATGCAAGAGGATGGTCGCGTTGGTCCGCGCCGGCTGCGCATAGAAGAGGAAGTTCACCAACGCCGGCTCCACGCCGTAGCGCTCGGCATACGCGCCGGCGACGGCCTCGGGATAGGCCTTGTCGACGAGCCCGAAGTCGAGGTGCTCGATATCGCTGGCCTCGACGAAGTCGACGATCGCGCGCATCCGCTTGAGGAGCTTGGCGTCGTACACGCCCGGTAGCGGCAGCTCGCGCAGGAGCCAACCGTCGCCCGCGCGATCGAGCTCGAGCGCGACCTCCTGGATGGTCGCGATCCGCGCCACCGTCGACAAATGCACGCGCAGATAGCGCTCGCGCACAAGATCGGCCTCGGGCGGCGCCAGGCCGTCGCGCACGTCGACCAGGGCCGGCTCGCGGCCGAGGCACAGGACCCAGACGTAGTGGCACAGGTCGTCGGGGCCGCCGGCGCGGAAGTAGGCCGGCGCCTTGGCCGCCACGGCGATCGAGCGGCCGAGCGCGCGCGCCTCGCGCTCGCGGATGCCGGCGCGGAAGCGCGCCTCGTCGTCGGGCCGTCCCCAGGTGCGATCGGGATAGACGGCGCGCATGATCTCGTCGATGACCACGCGCTGCGGGCCCTTGTGGCTCTCGCAACCGCCGCCGCCGCTCTTGCAGTCCGCGCAACCGCCCATCGCCGAAGACTAGCGCATTCGCCGCGCGGGCGCCCTCATTCGCTGTCGAACCGCAGGGTCGCGCGCCAACCGTCGCCGGCGGGCTCGAAGCGCGCGCCGCCGTAGCTGATGGCGCGGACGTCGGGATCGCCGTGCAGCGCCGGATCCCAGCGCGCGAAGCGGCCGACCGCCGAAAAGGGCGGGCCGAGGCGGATGTCGACGGCGGCGAGGATCAGCCGCTCGTCGTAGAACGCCGCGAGAACGTCGCGCAAAAGGGCCACCAGCTGCGACACGCGATCGTGCCCGGCCGGCTCCAGCGTCCGTTCGACTTGTTGCGTCAAAGGACCACCCCCGGCGAGAATTTGCCCGAGCGCCAGCGCCGCACGCGCGAACACCTCCTCCTCCATCGCCGCCTGCACCTCGATCATATGGGCCTCGAATTTCATGACAGGGTACTCACGTGATGAAGTAATTTCTGGGCCGGAGGGCCGTATGTACAAGCTCCGTTCGGGAGTTCGCGACGCGGTGGTGATGGTGGCGCTGATCGGGCTGGCGGCCTGCTCGTCGAAGGGCTGTTCGTGCGTGCAGCCGATCAAGGGCGGATTTCCCGTCGACAAACGGCACGAGAACTCGATTCAGATCCGTGCCACGCAGTCGATGTTCCAGTACATCTCGGCCAACGGCGCGACGCTGATTCCCGGCCTCATCGGCGGCAGCACGTTCACCGTTCCCGACTCGTGCAGCGGCTCGACGCAGATCTGCTGCGCCCAGCCGAACGAGGTCTGCCAGCTCAGCTTCGACTTCAAGGACGTCAACCTCACGCCGACGGCGCCGAGCTCGCTGCACCTGACGACCGACCTCGTGGTCAAGACGCTGATGACGCTGCCCATCGTCGCCGACGGCATCTCGTGCACCGTCGACATCGACACGACGAAGGCGAGCCCGCCGACGATGAACGTGACCTCCGATCTCGCGTTCACCGTCGACAAGGTCGCCAACACGACCGCGCTCTCGGCGTCGAACACGGCGATCACGATCCAGGACGACGCGATCAACCTCGGCGGCGGCATCCTCTGCGACATCGCCAATTTCGCGCTCTTCAAAGGCATCGTCGTCAGCCTCTTGCAGTCGCAGGTGGCGACGCAGCTGCAGACGCTCATCGGCAACGAGGCGTGCGAGACCTGCACCACCCTCGACGATTGCAACAGCCTCGCCACCGCGTGCACGGGCGGCCAGTGCCTCGAGGCCGACGGCAAGACTTGCGTGCCCAAGCTCGGCATCGAAGGCAACCTCGACGTCGGCAGCCTGCTCGCCTCGTTCGCGCCGGGCCTGAAGGCGAACATGGACATCCTCGCCGTCGCCGGCGGCTACGCGGCGGCCGACACCGGCCTGTCGCTCGGCATGCTCGGCGGCGGCCAGGGCGATCCGCACAACAGCTGCGTTCCCGTGGTCGCGCCGCCGACGGCGCCGACCATCGCGCAGTCGAAGACCTTCTACACCGACGTCCTGCCCGACAACGCGACGCCGTATCACCTCGGCATCGGCGTTCACAAGTCGTACCTCGACACGCTCGGCTGGTCGGCGTTCGACGCCGGCGCGCTCTGCCTGCACGTGGGCACACCGACGGTGGCGCTGTTGTCGTCGAAGACGATCGGGCTCATCATTCCGTCGCTGGAGGATCTCGTGCACGTGGGCAACGCGCCCATGTTCATCGCGCTTCTGCCGTCGCAGCCGCCCACGTTCACGCTCGGTAAGGGCACGTTCACAACCGACGCGCAGGGGCGCAGCGTCGTCGACGATCCGCTGATGAACGTGCACCTGCCCGCCCTCGGCATCGACTTCTTCGCGTGGGTCGACGATCGCTACGTGCGCATCATGACGCTGCACGCCGACGTGGTCTTGCCGCTGTCGCTCGAGGTCGACGGCTCGGGCAAGCTGACGCCGGTGTTCGGCGATCTGACCAAGGCGTTCACCAACGTCGCCGTCACCAACTCGGACCTCCTCGCCGAGTCGCCCGAGAGCCTGGCCGAGGCGTTCCCGATGCTGCTCGGCGTCGCGGTCGGACAGCTCACCGGCGCGCTCGGTAGCATCGCGATTCCGGCGCTGATGGGGCTGCAGATCAACCCGATCGCGATCACCTCGACCGATCCCGACAGCGACGGCGCGCTCTCGTTCCTGTCGATCTTCGCCAACGTCTCGACGGCGACGACGCCGTCCCGGCTGCGCGCCGATACCGCGGCCACGCTGCAAGCGATGCAGCTGCCGCCGACGCGCGAGTTCGCCGTCGGCGCGCGCGGCACGACGGTGCCGACGGCGGTGCTGATGCTGAGCGGCAGCGGACCGGGCGCGCTCGAATATTCGTGGGCCGTCGACGGCGGGCCGTGGAGCGGCTTTACGCAGACGACGCGCGCAGTGGTCACCGATCCGCAGCTGTGGATGCAGGGGCGCCACGGCATCGACGTGCGCGCGCGCCTCGTCGGCCGGCCCGAGACCACCGACGCGACACCGGCGCACGTCGACATCCTCGTCGATACGGTGGCGCCGACCGGTGGCTTCGACGTCGCCGGCAACGAGATCCGCATCGACGCCACCGACGCGGTCTCGCCGCCCGAGGCGCTGCGCTTCCGCTTCGCCGTCGCCGGCGGCGCCTTCGGCCCGTGGGTGCTCGGCGATCACGCGGTCCTGCCGGCGACGCTCGACGGCGCCCACACCCGCGTCGAGGTCATGGACGAAGCCGGCAACGTCGGCGATCTGGCGTTCCACGGCCGCTCGACCGCGCCGTCGACGGCGGGCTGCAACTGCGAGCTGGCCGGACGCGGCGCGAGCGGCAACAGCGGCGGCGCGCTCGTCCTCGTCGCCGCCGGCCTCGGCCTCGCGCTCGCCCGTCGCCGCCGCGTGTGGCTTCGGCGTCTCGCCATCGCCGGCGGCGCCGCCACGCTCGCGGCCGCGGTGCTCGGCATCGGCGGCTGCTCGCACGGCCTCGGCAAGGGCGACTACGAAGACCCGGGCGACGAGATCGGCCGCTACTCCGACGTCGCCTTCGCCGGCAAGACGCTGCACGTGAGCGCGTACGACGACACCTTCGGCGATCTGGTCTACGCCGAGATCACCGATCCGGCCAAGCCGATCGGCTGGCAAGTGGTCGACGGCATCGATCCCACCGACTCCCCCGACAACAAGGGCGGCTATCGCTCGGGCATCAGCGATCCGGGCCCCGACGTCGGTTGGTGGACCTCGATCGCGCTGTCGTCGGGCACGCCGATGATCGCTTACTTCGACGCCAGCAACGGCGCGCTCAAGTTCGCGCGCGGCCCGCACCCGTTCGACGTCGAGACCGTCGACGTTGGCGCCAACGCCAGCATCGACGTCGGCATGTACCCCGCCATCTCCGTCGACAAAAGCGGCGTGCCGACGATCGCGTACGTCGCGAGCGGCATGTCGTCGGGCGATTTTTTCACCTCCGAGCTGCGCGTCGCCGTCGCGGCGAACAGTCATCCGTCGGCGACCGACTGGACCATCTCGACCGTCGACTCGCAGCAGATCTCGTGCGCCGGCCGCTGCGGCACCGGCACCGCCTGCATCGTCCCGGCGATGGTCAACATGATGCCCAACGTCGATCCCTCGAAGTCGACCTGCGTGGCCGTCGACGCCGCGCCCTGCGCCGCCACCTGCACGGCGACGCAGGCGTGCATCATGGGCGCCTGCGCCGACGCGCTGCAGCCGCCGAGCGCCGTCGATCTCGTCGAGGGCATCGGCCTCTTCGTCAACGCGCGCCGCGACTCGCAAGACAACCTGGTCCTCGTCTACTACGACCGCGAACAGGGTGACCTCAAGATGGCGACCGGCTCGCCCGGCGCCTGGCAGGTCGCGTTCATCGACGGCAACGATCCCACCACCGACGTCGGCCAGTTCGCCACCGTCGCGCTCGGCGCCGACGACAGCGTGCACGTGGCCTACGTCGACGCCATCAGCGATCGGCTGCTCTACAAGCACGTCGTCGGCGGCTCGGTGCCGATGATGGCCGACGTCGTCGACGACGGCATGCGCGCCGACGGCCCGCACTCGGTCGGCGCCGGCGCCAACCTCGCGCTCGACACAAGCGGCAACCCGCGTGTCGTCTACCAGGATCAGAACACGGCCGATCTCGAGGTCGCGACCAACTCCGGCGCCTGGGCGCACATGGATCTCGAGACCGGCATCCCCGGCTACGGCTTCTATCCGCACCAGCTCTACGCCGGCGGCAAGCTGTGGTTCACCGAGTTCGTGTACGATCGCGAAAATGCGCCGCCGGGCGCGCTCGGCACCTTCGCGGTGTCGGTCAGCGCGCCCTGATCCCGTCGAGCAGCAGCGTCTGAAGGTGCGCCTTCCACGCGTCGGCCGCGCCGCCGCGCTTGGGATCGAGGAAGAGCGCGTGCGCGTGGCGCGCCGCCGTCAGAAAGCAGATGATCGACGTCGTCGTCACGACGGTGAGCGCCGGATCGAGCGGCTTGAGCTCGCCGGCCGCGATCCCCTGCTCGACGATGGCGCGCGCGTGCAGGTGAAGCTGCTTGAACAGCCCGGGCCGCTCCTTCCACAGCGCCTTCAAGTGCTTGGCGCCGTCGAGGAGCTCGCGCACGAGCACGTCGGCGAAGCGCGGATGCTCGATCAATAGGTCGATGTAGGCGCCGAACGCCTCGACGGTGCGGCTCGGCGCCGACTTCGGCAGCGACTCGAGCACGCGCCCCATCTCGACGTAGATCTCCTCCAGCACCGCGCGGTACAGCCCTTTTTTCGAGCCGAAGTGGTAATAGATCATGCGCACGTTGAGGCGCGTGCGGCGGGCGATGCGGTCGATGCGGGCGCCGGCAAATCCGGCGGCGGCGAACTCCTGGGCGGCACCGTCGAGGATGCGCTGGCGGCTGCCGCGCGCCGCGAGGGACTCTCTGTTCAAGGCGGCCGGCACGCGGCGCATGCTAATAAGATTTGGTGGGCTGGTCCACGAATCCGTGATACTGTAAATTTACAGGAGCTCACGTTGCGTACGATCGCTCTGGCACTGATGATTGGCTTCGCGGGCTGCGCGACGCTGTCTTCCTCGTCGGGAAATCCGTCGGGGGACTCGCAAATCGACATCTCGGTGAATTCGGCGCCGCCGGCCGAGAAGGCCGAAGGGGCGCGGCCGGCCGCGCCCGGCTACGGTTACATCTGGGTCGGCGGATATTGGGACTACCTCGACGGCAACTACATCTGGCGCGACGGCCGCTGGGTGCAGGGCAAGCCGGATTACGAGTACGTGCGCGCGCGTTACGAGTTCGACGGCAAGGCGTGGGTCTTCCATCGGCCGCACTGGAAGCGCCGGCAGCACACGAGCGCAGCGGCGACGGCGCCGAAGAGCTAGCTACTCTTTTCGGCGCAGAACCGCGGCGAAGAAGCCGTCGGTGTCGTGCACCGACGGCAAGAGACGCAAGCGCACGCCGTCGCCGAGCTCGGTGGCGCGCGCCTTTCCGAGGATCTCCTTGGCCGGCACCGCGACGAACTCGGGATGGGCGGCGGCGAACGCGTCGACGACCGCATCGTTCTCGCCGGCGTCGACGGTGCAGGTGGCGTAGACGAGCCGCCCGCCGGGCGCGACCAGCGGCGCGTAGCGCTCGAGGATGGCGCGCTGCACCGGCGGCAGCTCGTCGAGATCCGACGGTTGCAGGCGCCAGCGCGCCTCCGGATTGCGGCGCAGCGTGCCGAGCCCGCTGCAGGGCACGTCGCATAACACGCGATCGGCACGGCCGCGCAGCTCGAGCTCGGCGTCGCTCGGTGCCTTTTCGTCGACGGCAATGGCGCGCACGTTGGTGAGGCCGGCGCGGCGCGCCCGCGTGCGCAGCTCCTCGAGCTTGTCGTCGCTGGGATCGAACGCGGTCAGGCGTCCGCGATTTTGCAGGAGCGCGCCGAGCGCGAGCGTCTTGCCGCCGGCGCCGGCGCAGGCGTCGACGACCACGCCACGCGGCGGCGGCGCGGTCAATTCGGCGATCGCTTGCGAGCCGGCGTCCTGCAGCTCGAAGCGGCCCTCCTTGAAGGACGTGAGGCCGTAGGCGTTGACGTGCGTGCGCAGCTCGACACCGTCGGGAGCGAGCGGCAGCGGCGCCGCCGGCACGCCTTCGTCGGCGAGGATGGCGAGGAGCTCGTCGCGCGTGTTCTTGAGCCGATTGGCGCGCGCGACCAGCGGCGCGCGCCGGTTCATCGCCGCCAGGATCTTGCCCGCCTCGTCGCGCCCACGCTCGGCGACCAGGCGCGCCACCAGCCACGTCGGATAAGACTGCGCGATCGCGAGGCGCTCGTCCTCGTCGGCGATCGTGGCCAGACGCGACTCGATGTCGGCGACGCGCGCCGGATCGATTCCGGCAACGCGCAGCTCGGTTTCGATTTGCGGGTCGCCCGGAAACTCGAGCGCGAGCCACACCAGGTATTGCGCGAGCGGCGACGCGTTCTCGCTGCCGATGGCGAAGCCGACGCGGCGCCGCCAGCGGATCATCCCGTACACCGCCTCACCGACGAAGCGCCGCTCGACCGAGCGCAGCTCGCGCGCGCCGCGAAACGAGCGCGCGATCGCCGCCGGCGCCTGCGTCCAGTCGCGCGCCGCCGCCGCGTAGATCTCCATCGCGCGCTTGCGGATCTTGCCGTCACGGGCGGCGACGGCGACGGCGACGCGGTGCGGCGTGTTTCCGGGAGGTAAATTCATTTGACGTTGCCGGGTTTGGCTGCTTAGAAAGGTACCCACCATGTCACAGAAAGATCCGCAATCGCAACCTGTCGTCGTCGCCAAACCGGCCCCGCTGCCGGTCGCGCCCGTCAACCACGAACCCTCCAAGCAGCAGCAAGGCAACCTCTACACCATCGTCCAGCTGCAACTGGAGAAGGCGGCCAAGTCGATGGGCCTCGCGCGCGACACCGCGCTCATCCTGTCGCAGCCGAAGAACGAGCTCATCATCAACTTCCCCGTCCGCATGGACGACGGCTCGTTCAAGCTGTTCAAGGGCTATCGCGTCCAGCACAACAACATCCTCGGCCCCTACAAGGGCGGCATCCGTTACCACGAGGACGTCACGCTCGACGAGCTCAAGGGCCTCGCCGCGGCGATGACCTGGAAGTCGGCGCTGCACGACATTCCGTTCGGCGGCGGCAAGGGCGGCATCAAGTTCAACCCGCGCCTGCACTCCAAGCACGAGCTCGAGCGCATCACGCGCCGCTACACGCACGCGCTCGGCGCCAACATCGGCCCCGAGTTCGACATCCCTGCGCCCGACGTCGGCACCACCGCGCAGATGATGGTCTGGATCATGGACACGTACATGAACGTGGTCGGCTCCGGCGAGAAGAACGCCCAGCGCCGCGTCGTCACCGGCAAGACGATCGCCTCGGGCGGCAGCTACGGTCGCGAGTCGGCGACCGGCGCCGGCACCGTGCACTGCATCGTCGAGTGGGCCAAGGATCGCCGCTTCAACCTGAACGGCAGCAACTACATCGTGCAGGGCTTCGGCAACGTCGGCTCGTGGACGGCGAAGATCCTGTCGAAGATGGGCGCCACGCTCGTCGCCACCGGCGATTATCGCGGCTACATCTTCAATCCCGAGGGCCTCAATCCGCACAAGCTGTCCGAGCACGTGCAGGCCACCGGATCGGTCGAGGGATATAAACACTCGAAGCCGATCACGCGCGAAGAGTTCTTCAAGACGAAGGCGGACCTCTTCGCGCCGTG
>DASXOU010000796.1:0-4434 GCA_036494045.1 Polyangia bacterium
AAGCTCCATCCTCTTCGGAAGAAAGCGATGACCGCGCGCGGACGCCGTGCGATCGCGATGCTGGGGACGCTCTCGATCGCGGGCTGCGGTTTCTTGCAGCCGCGCACCGATCCGACGACGTTCTACGTGCTGACCGCGTCGAGCGCCCCGTCGTCAGCGCCGGACGACGCGTCGCGTGTCATTGGTCTCGGTCCCATCCGCCTTCCCGACTATCTCGACCGTCCGCAGTTGGTGACGCGGCTGGCGGCGAATCAGCTGCGCATCTCGGAGTCGGAACGCTGGGCCGAGCCGCTCGCCGATGCCTTTGTCGATAGGGTGCGCCGCGATCTCGCGGCGATCCTGCAAAGCGATACGATCGTCGCTTATCCCTGGGACTCGTCGCAACACCCCGCTCTACAGGTGGCGATCGAGGTCTTGCGCTTCGAGCGCACCTCGCCCGAGGCCGTCGAGCTCGACGTGCGTTGGACGATTCGCGACGACGCGCAGCACCTGCTGCAAACCAAGGAATCGCACATCCGCCAGCCGACCGTGGCTCCCGACGCGCAATCGGCCGTCGCGGCGCTCAGCGAGACGCTGGCGGCGCTCAGCCGCGAGATGGCCGCGACGCTACGAGGCCTATCGCACCGATGATCGCGCTACTCGAACGTCCAGCGAAAATCGAGCGCCGGGCAGCCGACGTCCGGCTTGGGGCGCTGCTGGATGGTCACCGCATGCGAATCGGCGCCGATGGCGACGTCGAACATGCCTTCGAGCGTCGAGACGGTGAGGACGGCGCTGCCGCGCCCCTTCTCGGTCGTCGCCGTCGGCGCGCCGGTAGGCTGGAGCGCATGGCGTCCGCCGCGATCGTCGACGAGCGTGAAGGTGTAGCTGTCGGTCTTGCCGCACTCGGCGATGTCGGCGACCTTGATCTGCACGCCGAGCGCGCTCGGCGTCCAATTTTGCAGCGTCATCGCGTAGCGATGGTTCTCGCGATAGGGCCCGATGTCGTATTCCTGCGTCGAGGAGAGCTTGTCCTTCGAGCGCGCGGGATTGCTCATCGAGCTGTTGACCAGCGTCGGCGCGCAGCCGCCGACGCATAGCGCACCGACGAGGAGCGCGCCGAACGACGAACATCGGAGTTTGGGCATTCAGTCCTCGATCACGGTGAAGTCGGGCTCGGCGCGGCCGGCGCCGTCGGCTGCGTGCGGCTCATGTAATCGTCGATGACACGACGGATGTTCGCATCTTTGGGCACGATGGAGATCTCGATTCGTCGGTTCTGCCGATAGGCCGCTTCGGTCTTGGACGTATCGAGCGGGCGGAACTTCGAATAGGCGCTGGCGGCGAAGTAGCTGCCGTACGCATCGGACAGCGTCGGGTTGCTCTCGAACAAGTAGTCGAGAACGGCGGTGGCGCGCTTGGCCGACAGGTCCCAATTATACGAGCTCGAGCCGCGCTCGTCGGTGTGTCCTTGAATGAGCACGGTGTCGATGTTGTCGCGCACGGCAGCGTCGGCCAGCAGCTTGCCGAGCGCGCGCGCCAAAGAATCGAGGACGGGCCGCGCGTCTTTCTTGATGGCGTAGGAGCCGTACTCGAAGACGAGGCTCTCGTTGATCACGAGGTTGCCGTTGTCCCCGACCGTGACGAGAGCGCCGCCGCCGCGACGCTGCCAATTGAGCTCCGACTCGATCGCCTCCTTGAGCTTGTTCAGCACCGACACGCGCAGGACGGCGATGCCCTGCAGCTGGGCGCGCACGGTGTCGAGCTCGAGCTTGCTGTCGGAGATGACCCCTTCTTGATCGTGCAACTTGGCCTGCGCCGCAGCGACGTCGGCCGTCGTCCGCAAGAGCTGGCCCTCGAGCGAATGCAGATGCGCTTCGGAGGCGGCGATCTGGCGCTGGAAGGCGTCGACGCGCTTGGCGCTGATGAGGCTGCGCACGTATCCGAGCAGGAGCAGCACGAACAGGATCATGGCCATCGTCGACATCACGTCGGTGAACGCGGGCCAGATCTCGCTCGTGGTCGGATCGGTTTCGCCGAGCAGGCGTCGTCGCGGGCGCACGCGTCGTCGCCTAGCGGCCGTCTCGGGATTTGAGCGCGACCACTTGTCCTTGCAAGGTGTCGCTCAGGTCGCCGAAGCTGAGGCTCATCCGCTGGATGTTGTCCTTGAGATGGACGTTGAACTCGTGAAAGTCGCGGCTCGAGGCGGCGAAGCCGGAGAGCCCGCTCTCGAAGCGGGCGACCACACCCTCCAGCCGCGCGATCGCCTCGAGGAACGCGACCACGTTTCCCGCCGACTGAGTGGCGTCGGCCACACCGCTCGCCGAGAGCTGCTCGACGCGGGTCTCGAGCTTCAACAGGAGCGCCGTCCGCCGCTCGCCGACGTTCGACACGACATTGAACAGCGTGAGGATGACGGCCGACACGATTCCGACGAGCGAGTTGGAGAACGCGACCGCCATTCCCGTCAACGCGTGCGTCAGCCCCGCCGTCACCGCGCCGGCGACGTCGCTGCTGGCGGCGTCTCCGGCAACGAGCCCCACGATCCGTCCGATCGAGAGCGTGAGGCCATAGAAGGTTCCAAGGAGGCCGAGGATGATCACCAGGCCCGTCGCCGCGCGCACGAAGCGCTCGGCCAGGAGCGAGCGCTCCATTTCGGCGGCGAAGCGCTCCTCGATGATCGCTTGCGCGCCGGACGCGCCCGAACGGCGCGTGGCCTCGATGGCGCTGTCGAGGATACGGTTTAGGAGTGGATGGGCGGCGCGCAGCCGATTGTGCTCGAGGTCGCGCTCGAGCGCGCCGTAGCGGCCGCGCAGCCACAGGTTCGCGGCGACGGCGGCGATGAGGCAGAGGATGGTCGTCGCCAGTATGGCGCGGCCGACCGTGTCGACGAGCGCCAGGCCGTCGACGATCGCATGCGGCATCGAATCACCTCGAGTCGAGATGGCGGCGCCGCCACGACGAGCGCAGCGCCGCCATCGAGTCGTTACTTCGCCGTCGTGCTGCCGCTCTTGTCGGTCGCCGCAGCGTCCTTCTTCTTCTTCTTGCCCTTCGTCTTCTTCGCGGGTGTCGTGCCCGCGTCGGCGGGCTTGTCGTCCGCGCGCGCAACGGAAGTCGTGAAGGCAGCGAATGACAGCGCAGCGACAAGTCCAAGCAGAATTCGTTTCATGACGTCCCCTTATTCGACGGCCACTCGGCCGATGTTCGCGGGGCTACAAGCACATGTTGTTCCAATGACCGGTTGAGGCGCGACGCGCGAATGCGAAGACACCGGCGTAAAAGAACTTGTCAACGCGCGGTGAAGGGTCTCGTTTTCAAACAGGGTGCGATCAGTCGAGCAACCAGGACATCGCGCGGCGCAACACCGCTTCCCCATCCTCGAAGCAGGGACCGTGCGCAACGACGAGCCGCCGCGGTGACCATTGGAGCGCGCGCTCTACGCACGCGCGTGCCCGCGCGCGATGCCAGAATGTCATTCGCGCATCGCGGGGCGTACTGCCGTCTGCGCCGCCGACGCCGCCCAGCTCGATCAGCCACCGCTTCCAGGTTTTTCCACCGTCCTCGTGGCGCTGCACCAGATCACCGACGAGACAGGTTCGCGACGGCCGGTGGAAGAAGAAGACCTCGGTCAGGAAGAAGCTGCCTTCGATGCGGAGTTGGTCGATCTCGCCACGCCATCCGGGCGGCGCCTCGTCGCCGAGCTCGCCGATGAAGCGCAGGTCGCGCCGCTTGCGCGCGAGCCCCGGCGGCGCATACAGCTCGAGCCGCGGCCACGCGTCGACCCACTGCGCCAGCGCCAGATGGTGGAGCTTGTTCGGCTCGACGGCGTAGCGCGGCTCCCCGAGCTCGGCCACCTGCCGCCGCAAGGTTTCGTCGAGTCGAACCGGGGACCACAGCCACAACCCACCGCGCTCGAGTCGGACGACCGCCATGCGCGTGGGAAACGAAACGCCGTAGGCGGTCACGGCCGGTCCATCCGCGATCCAGATATTTTCACCGATCGGCTGCAGACCGGAGCTGGCCATCGACTACCCGTCGCCGGCGTCGAGCTCGACGCCGAGCGCACGGATCACGGCCATCAGTACCTCCGTGGTCGCGCGCAGCTGGACGTCCGGAACGTGTGCGATGGCGCGCATCAGCGCCGACTCGACCGTGCCCGAGCGCATCTCGTTGAGCGCGCGACCGCTCGCCGTCAAGCCGAAGAGGGCGCGCCGCGCATCGTTGGGGTCGGGCCAGCGCGTCAGCAGACGTCGCGCCTGCAGTCGCGCGAGCACTCCGGTGAGCGTCGACGGATGGATCTGCAATACCTTCGCGAGCCGTCCGGCCGAAATTCCGGGAAAGCGCCCGATGATGCGAACCGCGAGCCGCTGCGGCCCGGTCACGCCCAGCGTCGCCTGCATGCGCTTCGACTTCGCCTGCAGCCCGTGGTCGACGGCCCACAACAGGCGCATGAAG
>DASXOU010000797.1:0-6835 GCA_036494045.1 Polyangia bacterium
CACGATCCGTCAGATCGATCTCGGCAACGGCGCGGTCACCACCGTCGCCGGCGCGCCCGGTCAGCCCGGCAGCGGCGACGGCACCGGCAGCGCCGCGCGCTTCAACGCGCCGACGGAGCTCGCCATCGATTCCGGCAACAAGGTCGTCTTCGTCGTCGACAGCGGCAACAAGGCGATCCGCCGCGTCGCGCTCGCGACCGGCGCCGTCACCACGCTGCCGATCGGCCCCGCCAGCTCCATCGGCGGCGTCGCCTACGACGGCGCGGGCAACCTCTACTGGTCGAACCCGACGGAGAGCACGATCTACAAGGCCGACGCCACCGGCGCGCTCAGTGGCTCGACGCTCGTCGGCGGCGGCATCAATCAGCCCGGCGAGACGGACGGCAACAGCTCGCAGTCGCGCTACACGACGCCGTCGTGGATGGCCTACGACTCGATCGGCGCGCGCATGTACATCATCGACGCCGCGGCAGTGCGCGCCTACGCGCCCACCGGCAACGGCGCCGTTTCGACCATCACCGGGCTCAACACCACGTGGACCGGCGCCGCGGGCATCGCCGTCTCCGCCGACGGCAGCAAGATCTACGGCGCCGGCAACAACTGCGTGCAGAGCGCGACCATCGTCGTTCCGGCGGCGTCGAACGTCACGACGATCGGCGGCACCTGCGGAACACCGGGCATCGGGGCCGACCTGCTCAACGGCGTGCACGGCCTCTCGGTCGATTTCAACGGCGTCGTCTACCTCGCCGACGTCAACAACGAGATGATCCGCAAGATCGCCGCCGGCGGGCTCGGCGACATCGCCGGCTCGCCGGGCGTCATCGGCATGAGCAACGGCGTCGCCGGCGCGGCCACGTTCAAGGCGCCGCTCGCGCTCGCTACCGACGGCACGAGCGCGTACGTGGGCGAGACCGACTCGGGCGACATCCGCAAGATCGATCTGGCGAGCGCGACGGTGTCGACGCTGGTGCCGGGCGCGCCGGCGGTCAAGGTGCCCGCCGGCCTCGTCCTCTATATGGGCACGCTGTGGGGCGTCGACGCCGGCAACCACACGCTCATCACCGTCGACACCACCGCCGGCACGATGACGGTGATGGCGGGCACGACCGGCACCGCCGGTCACGCTGACGGCTTCGCCACCAACGCCACGTTGAATTCGCCGAGCGGCTTGACCAGCGACGGCAATGGGATGCTCTACATCGCCGACACTGGCAACAACCTCGTGCGCTCGTACAACGTCGCGACGACGGAAGTGAAGACGGTGGCCGGATCGCTGACGGCCGGCGCGACCAACGGCGCGTCCGGGTCGGCGACGTTCAACGCGCCGTTCGACATCGTCTACGCAGGCGGCGCGCTCTACGTCGCCGACTCGACCAACAACCTCCTGCGCAAGATCGACCTTGGCGCCGCGATGGTGTCGACCGCCGCCGGCACCGGCACCGCCGGCGATGACGACGGCGCCAACGCGACGGCGACACTGCGCACACCGTGGCGCATCGCCAGCGACGGACACTCGCTCTTCTTCAGCGAGTCCAAGACGTCGAGCGTCATCCGCCGCGTCGATCTCGCCACCGGCGACTTGTCGACCTTCGTCGGCGCGGTCGGCAAGATCGGCGTCCAACCGGGCACGCTGCCGGCGAGCATGAACGGGCCGGCCGGCATGGCGTTTTTGCCGACGACGGGCGACATGCTCGTCACCGATTTCAACGAAGGCGCGCTGGTTTCGATCGCGACGCCGTAGCGATAACAGGCTAACATGTTCGGATGAGTAAGTTCGATCGCACGCGCCCCGAGAGCGGCGCACCCGAGCACGACGCGCCGGTCGACCGAGGTGAGTCGGGCGGTCCGATGCAGATGCTCGTCGAGCGGTTCGGCGCCGCGGGCACCAAACGGATCCTGCAGCGTCGTGCCGATGCGCGGGCCGCGCGCGACGCCGACGGTAGCGGCGCCGGCATGCAAGCGGCGGCGGAAAAGGGGCTCAGCGGCTCGGCGGGTGCGTTGCCCCACGGCGAGAAGATCCAAAAGTCATTTGGCCCCGATCACGACATCGGCCACGTGCAGGCGCACACCGACGGTGCGGCGAAAGCGGGCGCCCAGGCGATGGGGGCCGAGGCGTTCGCGTCCGGCCGTCAGATCGCCTTCGCCGGCGCGCCCGATCTTCACACGGCCGCGCACGAAGCGGCGCACGTGGTGCAGCAGCAGGCGGGCGTGCACCTCAAAGGCGGCGTCGGCCAAGAGGGCGACGAGCACGAGCAACACGCGGACGCCGTCGCCGACGCCGTGGTGGCCGGCCGTTCGGCGGCACCGCTGCTCGATCGCCACGTCAAGTCGAGCGGCGGCGGCGGCAAGAAGATCCAGCGCAAGGTCACGATGCCGGGCGGCAAGCTGCTCGACAAGCCGACGGCGGAGAACGTCGAGGAGCTGCTCTCGCTCGCCGGCGTCGACGGCGGGCGCACGCGCGCCGCGCGCGAGGAGGCCGCGCGTCTCATCAGCGACGCCGAGACGCACTCGATGGGCCAGGCGACGAGCAAGATCAACCGCGCGGCGTCGACGACGGAGAGCCGCGATGGGGCGCCTGGCGGCGGCGGCGGTGGTGGCGGCGGCGGCGGTGGTGGTGGCGACAGGGCTGCGCGCGTCGGCGGCGGCGACGAGGGCATGTCGATGGGCCAGCGCGCCATGAAGTCGGAGGGCGACAAGGCCGAGGCGAGCGAGGAGCTCGAGTCCGAAGGCGAGCAGTCGTTCGACATGCAGCGCGAGCGCAGCGGCGGCGACGCGCCCGAGCCGGCGCACCGTCAGGCGCAGTTCGCGCAGCTCATGCAGCGCACCTCGGGGCCGTTCGAGTCGGCGAGGGACCAGGTGGAGGCGATTCGCGAGCAGCTGCCGTTCACCTTCGAGCAGCAGAAGGCGGCGGGCAAGGTCGACATCGCGCTCGGCGCGCTCAACATCGTTTGGGGCACGATCAACATCGCGCTCACCGCGGCCACCGGCGGCCTGGCGACGGCGATCACGGCGCCGATCGGCGCGGCGATTGCGTCGGGCGGCAAGGCTGCGCAAGCCAAGATGCGCCAGCAGAACAACAAGGCGACGGCGAAAGAGGCGGCGAAGGCGGGTGTGCAGAAGGGCGTGATCACCGGCGCCGCCAAGGCGGGCGCCGCGCTCGAGGCGGGGCAGAGCGGCGCCGGCGCAGCAGGAGGCGCAGCCGCCGGCGGCGTCGTCGGCGAGCTGTTGCCGCACATGATTCCGTTCGTCGGTGGCGCCACCAGCATCGCCAAGGGGCTCAAGCTCATCTACGACGGCATCAAGAACAGCGGCGACATCGGGCCGGCCGCCGACAAGCAGAAGCTCACGCAGCTCGACGGCGTCGCCGCCGAGACCGAGGGCAACCTGGCGGCGATGCGCGCGGTCCGGGGCAATCCCGACTTCCGCGGCAAGGAGTCGGCGATCGATCCGCAGATCGACGCGCTCGAGAAGTTCATCGTCGCGGTCAAGGCGTTGCGCGAGCTCTACCTCGAACGCATGGTCGATCAGGGCAAGGCGCCGACGCGCGGTCGCAGCGCCGCCGTCTCCGAAGCGCCCCCGCCGACGCGCAGTCGTAGCGGCGCCGTCTCCGGCGACGGCGCGAGCGGCTAGCCCGCGCGAATGCGATACGTCGTCCTCATCTGTCTCGGGTTGGCTTCGGGGTGCGCCACCTCCAACATCCCGATCTTCAAGACCGCGCCCGAGGGAGACTTCGGCCCCGTGCGCACGCTCGCGGTCGATTCCTCGACGGCGACGGCCCAGGTCGTCGATCACGCGGTGGTGAGCGGCGTCTTTCGTCGCAGCGTACCGGTGCCGATCACGGTGCATCCGTACGTCGAACAGCGCGTGCGCGCGCGCCTGCAAAAGCTCGGTTTTCAACTGTGTGCGCCGGCGCCGTGCGGCGACGGCATCATGCACATCACGGTCGAGGAGTCGCAGGTGAATCAGCACTGGGGCCCCAACGGCGCCAGCGCGACGGCGCGCGTGGTCGCGCACGTTCAGGTTTTCACCAACGCGGGCGCCAGTCCCTATGGCTTTCGTTTCACGCGCACCGAGACCGGCGCGGTGAACGACGGGCAGCGCCTCGTGGCGCTGGTGGCCGAGGAGGTCGCCGACGGCCTCGAGCAGACGCTGACGCCGACCAACCAGCGACTCTGGTACACCGTCGACGACGGCGGCGTGCTTCGACTCGGTGTCAACATGCTGGCGGCGAACGACTTCGACGGCGCGGGTCGCTACTTCCAAAGCGTCGTCGCGCGCACGCCCAACCTCGCCGGCGCCTGGTTCGATCTCGGAGTCGCGTGGGAAGCGAAGAACAACTGGATCGAAGCCGCCAAGGCCTACGAGCAGGCGGCGCTATTGAAGCGCGACCATCGTTATATGCGCGCCGCCCGAATCTCCCGGCAAAACGTCCAGAACTGATCGCATTCAGCGCAGCAGCTTGTGGCGCGCGGTGCGCAACCGCCGCTTCACGGTACGTGTCGAGCACGACAGCGCGACGGCGACCTCTTCGAGCGGTAGCTCCTCGACCTCGAACATGACGAATGCCGCGCGCTCGTCGCTGCTGAGCGCGTCGAGTCGAGCGCGGGCGTGAGCGACGCCGCGGGCCTGCTCGTAGAGATCGTCGGCTCGCGCCGGTTCGGCGCCGGTGGTGGCCCGCTCGGCGTCACGTCGATACCACGCGCGCACTCGGTCGTACCGGAAGGAGCGGACGACGACGCGATGACAGATGCCGAACACGAACGACGACAGACGCGAACGACGCTCGAACTTGTCGATCGAACGGCACACCTGCTCGAGCGCGCTCTGCACCAGGTCTTCGTGTGCGTCCCGACGGCGGGCGCCAGCGAGACGGCAAACGATGCGACGAATCGACGGATACAGCGCCAGCGCGAGCTCGTTCAGCGCGGTCGGATCGCCGACGCGATGGCGGTCGAGCAGCGCAGCCCAGACACGCTCCTCAGCGGAATGCGCCTGATCCGACGAGGGACTCGCCGGTGAGACTGTTTGACTGCGGGCGAGGGGCACTTCCAACTCCGTCCCTGGTTCGGTTCGATGACGCTTCAAGGAACGGACCACTGCCCGAACGCGCAATCGCATGATTTGGTTGGGTCCGCGCCTGCCGAGCGGGGTCCCGACTCCCTCGCTGGGGTCAACCGACCGCCAACTGCCGTCCGCTAGAGGCGGCATGAGCTGACGGGGTCATCGAAAAAAAAACGTCGTTTTCTACAGTCAGCAGACATGGATATTTTGTGTCGTGCGGCGGCGCCCTATATGCTGAGCGCGGAGGGACAATGGCCGCCAAGAAAAAGCCTGCTCCGAAGAAGAAGAAGGTCGCGAAGAAATCTGCACGCAAGCCGAACGCCGCTTTCATGAAACCCGTGCAGCCGGATGCGAAGTTGGCGGAGATCGTCGGCAACAAGCCGATACCGCGCACCGAGCTTACGAAGAAGCTGTGGGGGTACATCAAGAAGAAGGGCCTTCAAGACGCCAAGAATCGCCGCATGATAAACGGGGACGACAAATTGACGGCTGTCTTCGGCGGAAAAAAGCAGGTTTCGATGTTCGAGATGACCAAGCTCGTCAACAAGCACGTTCGATAGAGCGGCGGTTCGGCGCCCGATGGCGTCGCGATTCAGGGTGGACAGGCGACGCCATTTCCGCAGCAGATGCTGCCGCATTCGTTTGGCGCGGCGATGTTCGAAACGCACATCATCCCCGGAGTGCATGCCGGCGCCGGCGAGTCGCCGCAACGGCACGTGCCGTTGTCGCACCACTCACCCGCGTTGCAACAGCCGGCGCCACAGCAGACACCGACAGCGCAGCGCGAGCAGTTGGCGAGGCAGCTGCGGCCACCGTCGGCGGCGAGATCATCGCCGCTCGCGAGATCGCGCACGGAAAGATCTCCGGCGGCGCCGAAATCCGACGGCACGGCCAGGTCCGCGCCGCCGCCGTTCGTCGAGCTGCACGCCGCCAGCAGGAGAACGAACGCGATTACGGCCCGCATTGCGCACCTCCTCGTCGAGCTCAGGCTACCACAGCGTGCGACCGTACGACGTCGAGGTGGGTGCCGGCGTGAGACACTGACGGCCGATGGCCAAGCCGCTTTCCCGCGAGCACCGCCGTTTCGTCATCGTCGATGGGATCATTGGGCCGGCGATCGTCAACTTCTGCCTCAATGCCGCCGCTGCGTGGCTCGTGTTTCGCAAGCTGGAGTCGGTGCCGTTGTGGGGCTCGCCGGGCATCGCCATCGACACGCTGGTCACGGCCTTCGTGCTGCCGGTGTTGACGGCGCTGATCGCGGCGTGGCTGGTGCGCGTGCGGGTCGTGCGTGGCAAGCTCGCGCCGATCCCGACCGCCTCACTCGATTCGTCGCGGTGGTCCCGACGATCGAGCTTCATGCGCGGGACGCTGCTCGGCGTTGCCGCCGTCGTCTTCGTGGCGACCCCCGCGGTGATCCTGTTCGCGCTCGTCGGCGTCGAGCGGCTGCCGCGGGCGAGCTTTGTCTGGTTCAAGGCGAGCTTCGCCGCAGGCGTGGGTGTGCTCGTGACGCCTCCGCTCGGCTGGTGGGCACTCGTGGACGCTTCGAGCCGTGCCGAGCGTTGAGGCGGTTCACCTTCCCTTGATGCGTGGGCCGCTCATGTCGCCTTCTGGGCCGCTCACCGCCAGGTTCTCGGCGGTGATGCGCACGGAGAGGGGCGTCCCGTGCACCATGAACTCGTCGCCGCCGAGGTAGTCGAGCCGATCGTTCGAGTCATCGAATTCGTCGCGCAGCCAGAGATGACCCGCCTCGCGGTAGACGTGGAGCCGGTGCAGC
>DASXOU010000798.1:0-11354 GCA_036494045.1 Polyangia bacterium
AGGAACGGGATCGAGCGCAGCACCGACAGCGCGAGCTCGGGATCGATCGACACCGACATCGACTCCGAGCGCAGCGACGGATCCTTGGAGTGGAGCAGCTCGCTGAACTCGATCGTCTTGGTCTCCGATCCGTGTAGCGCCACCACGCGCGATTGCACCAGCCGCTCGCGCGACGGCAAGATCGGCAGCCCGCGCTCCTCGGCGTCGTGCAGCTTGCCCGCCGTCGCGCTCGCGCGAATCTTGTAGGTCGCGATGTTCTCCGGCGCGACGATCGCGAACTCCGCCGGCGCCAGGCCATGCGCGGGCACGTCGACGCGGATCGACTTCTGCTTTATGCCGAGCGCCTCGAGCCCCGAGTGGCTGGTCGCGTCGTCGACGATGTCGAGGTCGACGTTGGCCGAGAGCGGGCCGTTGGTCTCGTTGTGCACGACCGCGACGATCGTCGAGCGATCGCCCTCGCGGAAGAAGCGCGGGATCTCGACGCGCACCATGAGCGGCTTCTTGGTTGCGAAGGTGTCGTCGCCGATGCCGGCTTCGACCATGCGGCCGAGCGCGAGGATCTGCACGCGCCAGCTCGTCAACCGCTCGGGCGCGGTGAAGCTGAACGTGCCCTTGCCGCCGGCGAGCGCGACGTCGGGGATCCACGCCGCCGTCTCCGCCATGTTGGTGCGTAGGTCGGACGGCGGCGGCGCGTTGCCCTTGTCGGCCTTGCCCATGCGGCCATCTTCGCCGCCTTCGGCTTTGTCCTCGGCGTCAGGGATGCCGTCGCCGTCGCGATCCTTGCCCGCTTCGCGCCGGCGCTCCGACTTCTTGGTCGCGACGGTCTCCGCTTGCGCCATCGGCGCGGCCATCGCCGGCGGCGGCGGGGCGCCCGGCATGTTCATCGCGCCGCGCATCGCGTGACCGCCGCCGAAGCCGTAGCGATAGTTGTATTGCGTCTCCTCCCAGGAGAAGCGCGGCGTCTGCTTGGGCTGATAGTGTCCCTGGATCTCGCGCTGCGCGCGCTCGGCCTCGGCTTCGTCGGCCGGGAGCGCCATGCCCCAGCCGGTCTGCGCACCGTCGGCGCGCCCGGGCGGTCCGCCCGGCGGCGCCCAGAGCGCGTCGGCCCAATAGTGATACTGCTTGGCGTAGAGCTCGAGCGAGCGATCGAAGATGGTCACGAGCGCCTCGCCGTCGACGGCGCGCCCCTTTTCGTCTTTGACCTCGACGCTCCATCTTGCCGACTGTCCCGGCTCGAGCGCGTCCGGTTTGCCGACGAGCTTCACGGTCAGCGCCTTGTCTTTGCGCGGCACGTTCACCGTCACGTTGCCACCGACGGCGTCCATGCCGTCGACGCCGATCCAGCGCGCCGTGAAGCCGCCAGTTTCCTTCGCTTCCACCGGCACCGTCCACACGCGCGCCGTGGCGCCGCGCTCGACGCGATGCTCGATCAGCGTCGCGCCGCGCCACAGCTCGAGGTGATACGTGCCCGAGGCGGCGCCGCCGCCGACGAGCAATTGGGCGCGATCGCCCGGCTGATACTCGCTCTTCTGCACCAGCGCCGTCGGCGGGATCGCAAGCGGCAGCGCGCGCGTCTTGGCGTCGGCGACGAGGAACGAGAAGGCGCCGCGCGCGCCGTCGGGCGCCGACAGGCGCACGCGATAGCCGCCCGCGGCCAGCTGTGGCAGCGCGATCGCCGCCGGCGATTTTCCGTCGAGCGTCGCCACGCCGTGCGCGACGTGCGGCTCCGCCGTCGGATACTTCTTCAGCACCGCTTGCAAAGGCTCGCCTTCGCCGCCCGGCTTGCCGTCCTTGCTCGGCGGCGCGCCCAGCCGCTCGAGCTCCCACGTCACCTTGGCCGCGACCGGCTGCTCCTCGAGGTTGGTCGCCTTGATCTTGAGCGCCGGCGCCTCGTCGCTGATGAAGAACGCGCGCTCGGCCTCGGCCGACACCAGGAGCGCCTGCGCGCCGACGCGCAGCGAGCGATCGGCCGAGATGGTGCGCCCGCCGGCGTCGTGCGCCTCGACCTCGACGATGTAGTCGCTCACGTCCGGCATGTCGGGATCGTCCGACGGCACCGAATCGGGATCGGGGATGGCCGCGAACTCGACCGAGAACAGGCCGCTCTTGTCGGTCTTCAGATCGCCGCGCGCGATCTCCACCGTCGGGCTCTGCCCCTGCCGCCAATACCACCACGGGATCCAGCGACGGCGCGACACCTTGAACTTCACCGGCACGTCGCCGGCGGCGCCGCCGAAGTAGTACTTCACGTGCCCTTCGAGCTTGGTCTTCTCGCCGTACTTGGCGGCGTTCTTGGGCGCGTCGAGCGTGACCTCGAACTCGGGTCGCTTGTACTCCTCGACGCGCAACGACAGCGAGCGCGAGACATCGCGCATGCCCGGCGCTGTGGCGTCGACGGAGAACGCGCCGAGCAGGCCCTTCTCCGGCAGCTTGACCTCGGTCGACGCCGAGCCCATCGCGCCGGTCACGAGGTCGACGTGCCACGCGTCCTTGCCGTTGGGATCGCGCAGGACGAGATGGATCTTGCGATGCGCGTCTATTTTGAAGCTGCCGTCCTTGACGCGCTCGACCGAGGTGACGCGCAATTTCGCCGTCTGCCCCGGGCGATAGATCGGCCGATCGCTGGCGAGGAACAGCTCGAGCGGCGGATCGGGCGTGCGCTGCCCGTGATACGCCGGCGACGTGAACAGCGCGATCGCTTTTCCGTGCACGGCCATGGCGTCGACCTGCAGATAGGGCGCGCGCGGAAAGCTCCAGGTCGCCACGCCGTCGGCGCCGGTCTTGGCTTCGTCGGCCGAGCGCGTGCGCCAATCCTCGGACACGAGCATGCGAAACGGAATGCCCGCCGCCGGCGACTTGCCGTCGACGTCGAAGGCGTAATAGCGCAGGCCGGTCGCGGTCTCGGCGCGCGCGATCGCCAGGTCGGTCACGTTGACGTAGGCGGCGCGCATGATCGAGTGCTTGTAGGCGAACGCGTTGTCGGCCGAGACGACGACGAGATAGAGCCCGACGCCCGGCGCCGCGGCGTCGACGTCGCGGCCGACGTCCATGTGATCGCCCTTGTCGCCGGTCGCCACCTTCCACTCGGCGACCGGCTTGCGATCCGACATCCACGCCGGCACGCGGTCGTAGCGCGGCGAGAGCAGGCTCTGCGACCAGAACTCGCCGCCGCCGTCGCGCATCGGATCCATGCGATAGAGGCGGAAGTGCGCCGTCTGCAAGTTGCGCGTGCTCATGTGCAGCGCGTGCTTGCCGTCGCGCGTGACCCGCGTCGAGAGGCCGAGCTCCTTGTCGAGGATGTTGTGGCGCAGCTGGCGCAGCTCGACGGCGACGTCGCTCTCGGGCGTCTTCGGCAGGATGTCGTCGACGATCGCGAGCGCGCGCACGCGATCGGTCGCGTAGAGGAGGCCGGCCGCACGCAGGGCCGCTTCGCCGCGGCCGAGCGCCGTGTGCAGTTGCTTCGACCACTCGACGAGCCGCGCCAGCGCCGCGTCGTGCCACGCCTGGCGATCCTTCTTGTTGCCGCCGGCCGACTCGCCGAGCATCACGCGCGCCACGCGCCAGCGTTCGCCGGCGACGCCGCGATCGACGCCCGAGCCGGCGAGATGCGCGCTCTCGTCGTAGAGCGCGCCGAGCCGCGCCAGGCCCGGCAGCTCGGGTGCGAACGAGCGCGAATAATCCTCGGCGGCGAACGGCGCCGGCGCCGCGCGACCCTTGAGCCCACGCAGCCATTCGCTCATGCGTAGGACGGCGAAGTCCCACAGCGACGGATAGCGCTGCAAGTCGGCGTCGGTGAGCACGAAGAATTCCGCGTACTGCTTGAGCGGCGTGCGCGCCAGCGCCACGCGATCCTTCCACAGCGCCGCGGCCGCGGTCTCCATCTCGCGCGCGACCATCGGCTTCGACAACTTCGCCGATCCTTGCGCGCCTTCCTCGGTCTCTTCGGGAAAGCCGTACCAGCTCTCGACGCCGCGGAACATCTCGAGCCGCGCCAGCTCGACGATCGCGCGCAGCCCCGGATCCGACGGCAGCTTGGCCGCGCGCACGCGATCGAGCGCGTGCTCGTGCTGCGCCAACAGCGTCTCGCACTCGACGGCGCGGAACATCGCGCGCGCGTATTGCCGCTCGTCGGGCGCCGACTTGGCGAGCGCGTCGTATTTCCCCAGCGCTGAGTCGTAGCGCCCGGCTTCGAACAGCTTGTCGGCCTCGTGCATGACCGGTGACTCCTTGGCCTGCACCGACGGGGCGTTGCATCCGACGAGCAAGCACAGAAAGACGAGCGGCTTTCTCATGTCGACCTCTTGGATGCTGTTGATACGCGCGAGCTTGGGATCACGATCTCATGATCGCAACGCCTTCTGGGCGCGTGGAGCGTAGAGCCGGCCGGCGACCGCGCGCACGAGCACGCGCGGGAAGATCCGCGTGGACAAAGCCGTAAGCCAATTGATCCATCCGGGGATGATGACCGCGCGCCCGCCGTCGAACGCGGCGAGCGCGTCGGCGACCAGGCGCTCGGCCGACATCGTGTGCGGCAGCTTCGCCATGGCCGGCGCCACGCCGGCGACCGTGAAGAACTCGGTCGCCACCGGCCCGGGGCAGACGCAGGTGACGCGCACGCCCGAGTCGCGCAGCTCGTGCGCGAGCGCCTCCGACCACGAGAGCACGAACGCCTTGGTGGCGCCGTAGGTGGCCATGTACGGCACCGGCTGGAAGGCGCCGATCGACGAGATGTTGATGACGCCGCCCGATTTGCGCGCCACCATCGCCGGCAGGAGCTTTTGCGCGAGCACGAACGGCGCCACCACGTTGAGCTTCACCTGGCCGAGCTCGCGCGCGCCGTCGAGCGCGAGGAACTCGCCGTTGGTGCCGAAGCCGGCGTTGTTGACGAGGAGCTCGATGTCGCCGAGGTGCAGCGCGTGGCTGGCGACGCGCGCGAGCTCGGCTTCGTCCTCGAGATCGGCGGCGAGCACCTCGGCGTGCTGGCACGCGCGCGCCAGCTCCTCGAGCCGCTCGCGCCGCCGCGCCACCAGCACCAGCGAATAGCCGCGCGCATCGAGCGCGCGCGCGAACGCGGCGCCGATCCCCGACGACGCGCCGGTCACGACCGCCCACTTTGCGCTCATGCGATCTCCGTCTTGGTGCCCATGGGCACGAGCACGTCGAAGCGCTCGTAGTCGACGTAGCGCACGCCGGTTTCGTCGGTGCCGATGATGTCGGCGAAGCGCATGTCGGACACGAAGTCGTCGGGCGTGTAGGCGTGGCGCGCGTGTACCTGCTGCGAGAAGGTCTCGTCGAGCCCGATGAGCGAGCAGATGAGCTGCAGCGTCTTTGCTTTCATCTGCTCCCTCGACATCCCGTGCAGCGGGCTATGCTCGTCGATCTCGTGCACCGCGGTCCAGGTGAGCACGAAGATGACGTTGCGATCGCGCTGCAGCTTGAGATCGTGAAAGCGGCGCATGCGCTCACCGTCGGGCGCGACCTCGTTGTAGGCGATGGCCACGCGCAGCTGCGCCTCGACGATCTGGTTGGCGCGCTCGTTGGCCATGCGGAATTGCAGGAGGCGCTTGCCGCCGCGCTCGATGAGGACGACGTTGCGCGACCACATCACGCGCGCCGTCGGGCGCGAGAACTTGGCGAACACGAGGCCGGTCACCACCGCGACGAAGAGCGTGCCGGCGAACGCTTGAAACGTCACCAGCACGTGAGCGTAGCTGGTCTTCGGCGTCATCGTGCCGTAGCCGATGGTCGAGAGCGTCTGCACGCTGAAGAAGAACAGATCGGAGAAGCGGGTGGCGCCGGCGACGCAGTCACCGCCGAGGCGATAGAGCGCGGCGAAGACGACGTTCGACAACAGGTACAGCGAGAAGAGCAGGCCGAGCAGGCGCAGCCACGAGCGATCGATCAGGTTGTGATAGAGGTCGGCGAGCGGCACGCGGCGGACGTTGCGCCGTTCCACCGTACCGAGCACCGTCGAGCGACGTCGAGCCATGCCGGCCGGAGTATACCGGCCGGGCGCTTACCAGTGGCGGTAATAACGGGGCGCGCGATATTCCCAGCGACGGTGCTCCCAGCCGGCGCGGCGGCCGTAGCCATAGCCGTAACCGTGGCCGTAGCCGTAACCGCGGCCGTAGCCGTAGCCGGCGTGGGCGACCGGGCGCGCGACCGGGCCGTGATGCCAATCGGCGAACGCCGGCGCAGCGACGCCGAGCGTGGTGGCGAGGCCGACGACGGCGATGAGCTTCTTCAACATGGGAAATCCCTCCTGCAGCTTTCGACGCAAAAGGGGGCGCGCTATTCACGCCGGCAGTTACGCGGGGATGCGCAGCGTGAAGGTGGCCCCGTCGACGGTGATGTGGCCGCCGTGGGCCTCGGCGACGCGGCGCGCCAGCGTGAGGCCGAGGCCGAAGCCCGAGCCGGGCGTGCGCGCTTTGTCGCCGCGATAGAAGGGCTCGAAGACGCGTTCGCGCTCATCGGCCGCGATGCCGGCGCCGGCGTCGGAGACGCGCAGCGCGATCGAATTGTCGTCGCGCGCGGCGGAGAGCTCGATGGGCGGCGCGCCGTACTTGGCGGCGTTCTCGACGAGGTTCCACAGCGCGCGCTTGAGCAGCGAGCCGTCGGCGCTGACCACGAGGCCGTCGGCGGCGGAGGCGCGCACGGTCTTGCCGGCGGTGATCGGATCGTGCGCGGCGCGCTCGACCAATTGCGCGAAGAGCTGCGCGATGTCGACCGGCCCGAGGTGCGCGGGCAGGCCGCCGGCGCCGAGGCGCGTGGTCGTCAGCACGTCCTCGATCAGCCGATCGAGCTCGACGATGTCGGCCTCGACGTCCTTGAGGCGCGCTTCGTTCTTGGCGTCGCGCGGAAGCAGCTCGAGCGCGACGCGGATGCGCGCCAAGGGCGAGCGCAGCTCGTGCGAGACGTTGGCCAGGAGCTCCTTTTGTCCGCGCACCAGCGTCTCGATGCGCTCGGCCATCTCGTTGAACGCGCGCGTCAGCTGCTCGAGCTCGTCGGGCGGACGATGGCGCCGCCGAAAATGGAGGAAGCCGCGCAGCGGCGGCACGCGCGCCGACAGATCGCCCTCGCCGAAGCGGCGCACCGCTGCGGTGAGCTGCTCCACGGGCGCCGAGATGCGCCGCGCCAGCGGACCGGAGGCGACGCCGGCGATGAGCATGACCACGCCGAGGAGCACAACCGGGCGCCACAGGCTCGGCATGCGAAAGCTGCGATAGAGCGGCGAGGACTCGACGAAGCCGCGCACCGCGCCGTCGGCGACCACGGGCGCGGCGATGAAGAAGCGCGGCGCCTGCTCGGCGACGACCTGGCCGCGGCGCAGCTCGTCGAGATCGGACGCCGACAGCGGCGGGAACTCGGTGCCGGCGACGAGGAGCGCGCGGCCGTCGATGGTGCGCAGCGTGAGATCGAGGTCGAGCTCGTCGGCGATGCGGCGGGCCGTGCGATCGCGCGCCGGCGGATTGTTCCAATCGATCGAGAGCTGCGCGGCGACGTGGCGCGCCAGCCGCGCGCCCGTCGAGTGGATGAAGGCGGTGCGCCAGCCGGTGGTGAAGACCACGCCCGAGGCGAAGATGCCGACGAGCAGCACGACGAACAGGTGCGCCCAGATGCGCTTGCGCAGCCGCGGCCCGCGCCGGTGGCGGCGGTAGCCGTGATGACCGTGATGATCGCCGTGGTGGTGATGCCGGCCCATCAGTCGCGCGCCAGCACGTAGCCGACGCCGCGCACGGTGCGGATGTAGCGCGGCTCTTTGGGGTTCGACTCCAGCTTGGCGCGCAGCTTCGAGATGTGCACGTCGATCGAGCGATCGAACGACTCGAACTCTTCGCCCTTCAGGGCGTCCATGAGGTGCTCGCGCGACAGCACGCGGCCGGCGGCTTTGGCGAGCGTGGCCAAGAGCTCGAACTCGAAGTGGGTGAGCACCTGGCGCTTGCCGTCGACGGTGACCTCGCGCGCGTCGAAGTCGATGGTGAGCCCGCCGGCGGAGAACGACTGGTGCACCTCGCCGCTGGTCGGCGCCTGCGCGCGGCGCAAGATGGCGCGCACGCGCGCGAGCAGCTCGCGCGGGTTGAACGGCTTCGACAGATAATCGTCGGCGCCGAGCTCGAGCCCGACGATCTTGTCGATGTCGTCGCCCTTGGCGGTGAGCATGATGACCGGGGTATTGGCGCGCTCGGGCAGCGCACGGATGCGGCGGCAGACCTCGAGCCCATCGACGCCGGGGAGCATGATGTCGAGCAGAACCACGTCGAAGTGACCCTTGCGCAAGGCGGCCAATCCGCGCTCCCCGTCGCCGGCGACGCTGACGTCGACCTCGTTCTGTCCGAGATACTCGGCCACCAGCGAGGCGAGCTTGGCGTCGTCGTCGATGAGGAGCGCGGCCGTCCGCTTGTTCACGCGATCATTCTCCGTGGGGTCCTTGGTGGTGCCCCTGATGATGGCTGCGGATGAAGTCGGCCACGAGCTTGCGCTGGCCGGCGTCGAGCGAGTCGTGCACCTCGGTCAGCGTCTGCACCAGCGTATCGCCGATCTGCTGCATCTTGGCCTGCTGCTCGGTCTGCAGCGCCGCGAGCTTGGCGGCGTCGATCTTGTCGGCGGTGAAGACGGCGATGGCGTCATCGAAGTGGGCGGCGTGATCGGCGAAGCCGCCGCTGACGGCGCCGAACGCCGACTCGACCGCGGTCGTGATCTTGGCGCGCTGATCGGCGCTGGCGTGGATCTGATCGAGCATGTCGTCGACGCGCTCCGACACCATGTGCTTGACGAACGGCTTGGCGCCGTCGAATTTGGGCGGCTTGTGCGCGCGCAGGAAGTCGGCGAGCTTGGCCCGCTGCGCCGAAGTGAGCGCATCGTGCGCGTCGGACAGCGCCTGCACGATCGCGTCGCTGGTCTTCTTCGCCGCCGCCTGATGGCGCGTGCGCAAAGCCCCGAGCGCGGTCGGATCGAGGCGATCGGACTGCCACAGCGTCAGCGCGGCGTCGAGATCGCCGCGCTCGTTCTGCCGGTTCTCGGCGATGGTGGTGAACACGTGATCGCGCGCCGCGTGCACGGCGTCGCGCTGCGCCGCGCTGGCGCCGACGGCGTCGAGCGCGGCGTCGATGTGGCGCGTGATGCGCCGCTTGGCGAAGCCGTCGTGCATGCGATCCGACGCGAGCGCCGCGCCGCCGGCGGCGAGCGCCAGCACCAGCGCGCCGGCGATCCCAATCGTCACAACCTTCCGACTCCGCTTCATGATCGTCTCCTCGGCAGTATCAGCCATCTCCGCCGAAGATGACAGGCGCACGTAAGCCGGCCGTTGGCCGCGTGTAAAGGTTGTGTAAAGGATCGATCGTCGGATCAGCCGTCGGCGAGGACGATGGGGCGCGTGATGTCGCTCGACGGCTCGACGGCCGCCGGCCCGACGAGCGCGACCAGCGTGCGCGCCAGCGTCACCGCGTCGACCGGCTTGGCCACGTGCGCATCGTAACCGGCGGCGCACGCGCGCTTGACGTCGTCGGCGGTGGCGTAGGCGGTGAGCGCGACGGCGGGCAGGTGCTCGCGGCGGCGGCCGCCTGAATCGCCGTGCTCGTACGCGCGCAGCTCGTGGATGAGCGCGTAGCCGTCCTTGCCCGGCATGCCGATGTCGCTGATGAGCACGTGCGGCGGCGCGTCCGCGATCGCGCTCATCGCCTCGTCGGCGGAGCCGACCACTTGCACGCGCGCGCCCATCTGTGTCAGCGCCGCGGCCAGAAGCTCGCGCGCGTCGGGCTCGTCGTCGACGACGAGGAGCGCGAGCCCGCCGAGCAGCGACGGCACCGTCGGCATCTCGCACTGTCCGGGCGTCGCGCGCAGCGCCGGCAACGTGGTGCGTGCACGCTCGCCGCGCGCCGACCACGGCAGCGTCAAGGCGAAGCTGGCGCCGCGTCCTTCGCCGGCGCTGTCGACGTGCACGGTGCCGCCGTGCAGCTCGACGAGGTGGCGCACGATCGCGAGGCCCAGGCCGAGCCCGCCGTGGTTGCGCGTGGTCGACGAGTCGGCCTGGCGGAAGCGATCGAACACGTAGGGCAGAAAGCCGGAGTCGATGCCGGCGCCGTCGTCGGCGACGGTGATGGTGAGCCCGGCCGGGCCGCGCTCGAGCCCGACGCGCACGTGGCCGCCGACGGGCGTGAACTTGATGGCGTTCGACAAGAGGTTCCACATCACTTGCTGCAGCCGATCGCCGTCGGCGGCGATGAGCCCGGCGGCGGAGTCGAGCTCGGCGCTGATGCGGATGCTCTTGGCCTCGGCGGCGGGGCGCACCGAGTTGATCGCCGCCTCGAGCACGCTGATGGGATCGACGTTGGCGATGCGCAGCCGCAGCTTGCCGGTGATGATGCGCGAGACGTCGAGCAGATCCTCGACCAGCTTGGCCTGCAGGGTCGCGTTGCGATCGATGGTCTCGAGCGCGCGCGTGCCGGTGGTTTCGTCGAGGCGCCCGGTGCGCATGAGCCGCGTCCAGCCGACGATGGCGTTGAGCGGCGTGCGCAGCTCGTGCGACAGCGTGGCCAGAAATTCGTCCTTGATGCGGTTGGCCTGCACCAGCTCCCGATTGGAGCGGCGCATCGCCTCCTCGACGCGCTTGCTCTCGGTGATGTCGCTGATGATGAGGACGGCGCCGGTGAGCTGGCCGTGATCGTCGACCACCGGATCGGCGGCGACTCGCACCCAGCGTTCGCCCTTTTGCGCCTGCACCGCGACGCTCTCGCCGAGGAGGCCGAGATCGCGCATCGGCAGGGCTTCGGCGCCGAGCGCGTGCTCGATGAGCCCGACGAAGGGCGCGCCGATTACGTCGGCGAACGGCTGCTCGACCAGCTCGCAGAGCGCCTTGTTGCAGCGCTGCACGTAGCCCGAGCGATCGAGGAGGCAGACGCCGTCGGAGATGGCGTCGAACGTCTTCTGCCACTGGCGCGCGAATTGATGCGCCGCGTCCTCGGCGCGACGGGCGCGCAGGACCGCGCGCACCGTGGCCACCAGCTCGACCGCGTCGACCGGCAGCGTCAGATAGCCGTCGGCGCCGGAGTCGAGCGCGGCGCCGATGTCGTGCGAGGCGACGTAGGTGGCCGAGATGTGCACGACGGGGATGGTCAAGGTCGGCGGGGCGAGGCGCAGCCGGCGCAGCACCTCGTCGCCGTCGAGATCGGGCAGGTCGACGTCGAGGAGGATGAGATCGGGCAGCCGCTCGCCGAGGCGCGCAAAACCTTCACCGGCCGAGGCCGCTTCGGCGACGGAGAATTCGGCGCTGCGCAGCATCTTGCCGAGCAGCTCGCGGGTGGCCTCGTGATCGTTGATCACGAGGATATGCGGTTCGAGCGCGCGCACGGGTACGG
>DASXOU010000799.1:0-8967 GCA_036494045.1 Polyangia bacterium
CGAGCCGCACAGCGCGATTGACGGCGTCGGGCACGGCGAGATCGTGAACCTCACCGATCGCCGCGCCGAAGCCGCGCGCGCCGCGCAGCTGGCGTTGGTCGCGCGCGGACCGGACGCGGTGCTGCCGCATCTGATGATGCCGCTTCGTCACGACGTGCGCGCCTCCGACGTGCTCGCGCGCCGGCTGCGCGCCACGCTCGCCGCCGCCGCCGCGCGCGCGCCCGCCGACTTCGCCGAGCTGCTCATGACGCCGGGCCTGGGCGCGCGCACCGTCGAGGCGCTCGCCGCCGTCGCCGAAATCGTGCACGGCGCGCCCTGCCGCTTCAGCGATCCGGCGCGCTTCTCGCTCGCGCACGGGGGCAAGGACGGACATCCGTTTCCGGTGCCGCTGCGCGTGTACGATCGCACGCTCGCGGTCATGCGCCGCGCCGTCGACGCGGCGCGCTTTGGCAACGACGAGCGGCTGGCGGCGATTGGCCGGCTCGACGCCGAGGCGCGGCGTATGGAAGCGACCGCCGCGGCGCCGACGTTCGCCGAGTACGTCGACGACAATCGCGCGCGCAGCGACGAGTACGGCGGGCGCTCGGTGCTGGACGACAATTACGGAATCGAAATTCCGAAATTACCACCGTCGCGTCAGCTCGAGCTGTTCACGCGGAAAGCGGCAGATCGACCGGCTGCGCCAGCGCCCACTCGACGGCCGGCGCCACATCCGCCGGCGGCAGCCCCTTCCAGTACACGTGCCACTCGGGGAAGCGCATGAGCCCGTCGCACAATTTCACGTACCACGCGCCGATCGGATTCGCCGGCCGCGCGCGCCAGAAGATGCGCGCGTAGTTGGCGGACAGCGCCTGCCACAGATCGCGGCCGATGCCCTCGCCCTGCGCCTCGGCGTCGACGGCAAACTTCGACAAATAGGTGCCGAGCGGCGTCTCGTGCACCAGCGCCGCGCCGCGATAGCCCTCCTCGACGTAGCCCCACGCGATGTCGCGCCCGAAGAAGTCGTCGGCGGGCGGACGGCCGAAGCTGCGCGTCAACAGCGCGCGCAGCCGCTCGCGATCGAGCTCGGCGAAGCGGCGGCGCTCGATCATGCAGCCGCGACGCAAGAGCGTGCCGGCGCCTTTGATCGTGAACAGCTCGCGGAACAAGTTGAGCGGCGAGGTGATCGCGACCGACAGCCGATGCGGCGTGCGCTCGACCAGCTTGCGCGATTCGTCGACGAGCGTGCGCTCCTTGCGCGACAGCTCCTTCGACGCGACCAGCGCGGCCAGATCGGTCGTCAGGTTCACCAGGGGCATGAGCTCGCCGTTCTGGCGCAGGCCGCCGGGACGATGCAGGAAGATGAGCTTGCGCGTGACCAGCGACGCGATCAGCTCAGTCAGCCGCTCGAAGCGCGCCTCGGCAGCGACGGGAAAGACGACGATGGGGATGGTCTGCGCGCGCGCGGCTTCGGCGGCGCGCGGCATGATGTCGGGCTCTTCCGATCCGAGCAACAGCGCCTTTACGCCCGCGCGCTCGAGGCGGCGGCCGAGGCGCGTCGCCTGCTCCATCGCTTCGGTCGATTCGAAGATGCCGAGGCACACGACGGGATAGAGGCCGAGCGCAGCGAGAAAGCGCAGATCGAGCGCGACCGCTTCGCCGGCGTGGCGCGCGACGTTGGCGTCGACGGAGATGGCGGCGAAGCGCTCGGGCTCGCCGGCGCGGAAGAGCGCGAGGTAGAAGTCGGACTCGCGCCGCGAGCCGACCGACTCGAGGAAGCGCAGGACGACGTCGGCCGGATCCATCAGCCTGCGAGCACCTTTTGAAAGGTGTCGCGCGCGCGCTCGAGATCGGCGATGGGCACGAACTCGTCGGGCGCGTGCGCGTGCGCGATGTCGCCCGGGCCGTAGACGACGCAGTCGATACCAGCGGTGCCGAGCAGCGCCGCTTCGGTCCAGAAGGCGAGATCGACCGGCGACGCCGCGCCGATGGCCGCGGGAAAACTGTCCGGATGCGCCGTGTGAAACGAAGGGTTCGACATCGGCACCACGAGCTGCGCGCGCGGCACCACGTCGAGGGCGAGCGCGTACAATTCGGCGCGCACGGCCTCGACGTCCGAGCCCGGCGGCGGGCGCACGCTGATGGTGAGCGTGGCCTCATCGGGGATCACGTTGAAGGCGACGCCGCCGTCGAGCTTGGCGACGTTCATGCACATGCCGCGGAAACCGAGCGGGCCGACGTCGCGCTGGCGCATGCCCCATTCGGCGAAGGCGATGGCGAGCCGCGAGGCGTCGACGAGCGGCGCCGGCGATTCGTCGGCGCGCGAGCTGTGGCCGCCGCGGCCGCCAATGGTCGCTTCGATCCACAAGATGCCGCGATGGCGCGTGCCGGCGCGGCACGAGGTCGGCTCGCAGACGATGGCGCGGCGGACTTCGGCGAGCGCGTCGCGTTCGCGGTCGAGGAGCGCGCGGATGACGGTGCCGGTGCGCTCTTCGTCGCCGGTGAACGCGATCGCCAGATCGCGCGGCGCAGGCGCGCCGTCGAGCGCCGATAGGATGGCGGCGATCGAGCCCGTGGTGTCGCAGGCGCCGAGCCCGACGACGCGGCCGTCGCCGACGCGGGCGACGAACGGATCGCCCGACCAGCCCAGGTTGACCGGCACGGTGTCGACGTGCGCGTTGATGAGCAGGCGCGGCGTGCCCCACGTCGCCAGCGCGTAGGCGCCGACGCCATCTTCGCGCGGCACCTCGACGACGCGCACTTCGCCGCCGCGCGCGCGCAGCTCCTCGGCGACCAGCGCGCACAGCCGCGGCTCGTCGCCGCCCGGATTGTGCGTGTCGACGGCGATGAGCCGCGTCAGGAGCTCCACAGGATCGGACGGCATCGGCGGAGTCTACTGCGAAAGGTCAGCCGCGCGGTTCACTTACTGAGCGTCCGCGATCGCGCGGACGACAACCGACGCGCACGCCAGGCCGAACGCGCCGGTGACGAACCCCGCGGTTCCGTAGATCACGCGGCGCTCTTCGCAGCTGTGGAATTCGTTGGTGCCGCCGGGGCAGACGCAGCGGAAGCCGTCGCCGCCGTCGTAGTGCAGCTCGCGCGGCGTCGCCGGCGGCTCGGTCGAGTAGACGGCAGGAATGCCGAACGCGCCCTTGGGCGGAAAGTCGTACTTCTGCCGCAGCGTGCGGCGCACGGCGTCGGCGAGCGGATCGATCGCAGTCTCCGCGAGATCGACGACGCGCACGGCCGTCGGATCGATGCGTCCCGACGCGCCCGTCGAGGACACGACGCGGATGCCGCGCGCCTTGCACGTCGCGAGGAGGTGACACTTGGCGGTGACGTTGTCGATGGCGTCGACGACATAGTCGATGCGCGTTGCGTCTTTGTCGGCGCTGCCGAGGATCTCGTCGCAAGTCTTGGCGCTGTAGAACAGCGGCAGCGGCCGCGGCGTCGCCTGCGGATTGATGGCGCGCACGCGCTCGGCCAGCATCGTCGCCTTGGGCTTGGCCACCGACGTCGCCACCGCCTGCAGCTGGCGATTGGTGTTGGTCACGCACACGCGATCGAAGTCGACGAGCGAGAGCGTGCCGATGCCCGAGCGCGCCAGCGCCTCGACGGCGAACGAGCCCACGCCGCCGAGCCCGATCACCATGACGTGCGCGGCGTAGAGCTTCTCCATCGCCGCGTCGCCGACGAGGCGGCCGATGCGATCGAAGCGGCGGTGCAGGCGATACGCGGTTTCCTTGTCGAGCTCTTGCATGCGCGTCTTAGGTTTCGAGGTTGAACAAGCGGCGCGCGTTGTCGTCGGTGATGCGCGCGGCGTCGGCGAAATCGACGCCCCAAAGGTGCGCGATCGATTGCACGATTGCAACCAGGAACGCGGGCTCGTTGCGCCCCGGCCGATGCGGCTCGGGCGTCTGATCGGGCGCGTCGGTCTCGACGACGAGCCGATCGCGCGGCACCTCGGCGGCAGCGCGCGCAGCTTTGTTGGCGCCGTCGTGCCAGGTGATCGATCCGCTGAACGACACATGGAAGCCGAGCGCGACGTACTCGCGCGTCAGCTCGGGCGACGCCGAGCACGAGTGCAGAACGCCACCGTGCGGCAGCGGCTCGTCGCGCAGGATCGCGAGCGCGCGCGGATGCTCGCGCAAAACGTGCAGCGCCACCGGCAGACGCTGCGCGCGCGCGATCGCCAGCTGCACGCGAAACACGCGCTCCTGCCGCGGCAGCGAGTCGCGCCGCTCACCGACGCCGTCGAGCCCGATCTCGCCGACGGCGACGACGCGCGCATCGCGATGCTGCAAGCGATCCTCGAGCGCGGCGACGATGCCATCACACGCGGCGTCGTCGAGCGTGGCCACGAGCTGGGGATGCAATCCGTACGACACCATCAACGACGGATGGCGCGCCGCCAGCGCATCGTCGCGATCCCAATCGTCGGGCGCGACGCCGGCGAGCAGCATGCGCCCGACGCCGGCCGCGTGCGCGCGCGCGATCGCCGCGTCGACGTCGTCGAGTTCCTGCAGGTGGCAGTGCGTGTCGAACACGCCGCCATCATATGCGCTATCTTCGCGCCATGGAGCGATTCACCGGCGGCTGCCTGTGCGGCAACGTCCGAATGGTGGCGTCGGGCCCGCCATACCGCGTCGGCCTTTGTCACTGTCTCGACTGCCGCAAGCATCATGGGGCCCTGTTTCACGCGTTCGCGGTGTTCCCTCGAGATGCCGTGACCATCGATGGCGAGACCCGCGACTTCGCCGGGCGGGTCTTCTGTCCGCGCTGCGGCTCGTCCACGTTCGCGCGCAGCGGAGACGAGATCGAAGTGCCGCTGGGATCCCTGGATGCTCCCGACCAACTGACGCCAACCTACGAAAGCTGGATCGTTCGTCGCGAGTCCTGGTTGCCGCCGTTTCCCCTGACGAGACGATACGAGCGCGATCGTGATCCCACGCGTCGCTCCGAGGAGTAGCTTCGCAGCATGAAGCCCGAGTCCAACCAAGAGGTCATTCGCGCCGGCGAAGCGCGCGATCTTCCGTCGGTGATCGCGCTGGTGCGCGCGCTCGCCGAGTTCGAGAAGCTGCCCGGCCCGGACGACGCCGCCGCGCGCCGGCTCGCCGACGACTTCGCCGCCGGCCGCTACTCGCTCTTCGTCGCCGAGGCCGGCGCGCGCGTCGTCGGCTACGCCATCTACTTCTTCACCTACTCGACCTTCGTCGCGCGCCCGTCGCTGTATCTCGAAGATCTGTTCGTCCATCCCGACGCGCGCGGCCGCGGCCTCGGCGAGCGCTTCATGCGCGCGCTCGCCGCCGAAGCCGAGACGCGCGGCTGCGGCCGCTTCGAATGGACCGTGCTCGACTGGAACGTCGACGCGCAGAAGTTCTATCGCCGCCTCGGCGCCGAGATCCTCCCCGGCTGGTGGACGTGCCGCATCACCCGCGACGGCGACGCGATCACGCGTCTCGCAGCACGCGCTCGAGAAACCTGAACGTCGCCGCCCAGCAGTCGCGCGCCGGCTTGCGAAACACGAGCGCATGAAACGCGTGCGGCTCGCGCGGATAATAGTGAACCTCGTGCGCCGCGCCCGTCTTCTGCAGCGCCGCTTCGAGCCGGCGCGTGTCGTCGAGCACCGGATCGGCGGTGCCGACCGCGGCGAAGATCGGCGGCAGCGGCCGCTCCATCTTGTCGCCGCGCTCGAGCACGCGCAGCGGATCGGCGAGCTCGAGCTCCTCGGGCGTCGCGTGATCGTGCCCGAACAGGTAGGCGTCGGCGACCTCGTCGATGCGATCGGCGATGAAGCGCGGCAGCTTCTTGCGCCGCGCGAAACGCGCCGGATCCGACACCTGCAGCATCCCGCACATGGGCAGGCAGGCGCGCGGCACCACGCCGGCGTCGAACACGGCCGCCGCGCGCGGCTCGCGCCGGCGATGACACGTCGACAGCGTCAGCCCCAGCGCCAGGTTCGCGCCCGCCGACTCGCCGGCGACGACGATGCGCGACAAGTCACCGCCGTGCGCGCGCGCCTCACGCAACATGTAGAGCCACGCGTCGGCGATGTCCTCGACGGCCGCGGGAAACGGATGTCGCGGCGCCAGCCGATAGCTGACGTTGAACACGAGATATCCCGCGCGCGCGAACGCCAGCGCCATGATCCAGTGCGTGTCCTTCGATAGGAAACGAAAGCCGCCGCCGTGCACGTAGAAGACGATCGGCCGCGGTCCCGCCAGCTTCGTCGGCCGCCACACGTCGAGGAGGTGCTCGGTAGCGCCGCCCTCGCGATAGGGCAGGTCGCGCAACACTTCGATCCCGTGGCGCGCCGGATTGGCCTCGGGATGGAGCCGCCCGGCGAGCGCCAGGCCGCGAAACAGATTGTCGACGACGAACGCGCCCGCCTTGACGCGCGCGCGGCGCATGGTCGCGTCGATCTTCCGTCGCACACCGTGCTGCCGCGCCATCATCGCCAGCTTATCACGAGCATCCCGGCGGCGGCGCGAACGCGGCGTCGTCGAGCGGCACGCCGATGCGCACGTCGCTCATGCGATAGCGAAACTTGGGCACGAGCGCGCGCCAGAACGCGTTCTTGGGCTCGACGCGCCGCCGCGTGCCGACGAGAAATCCGCCCACGTCGCTCCACTCTTCCCACACGCTGCGAAACTCGAACAGCGTGGTGAAGCCCGAGGCCACGTAGACGGCGTCGTGCACGCGCCGATCGGCGCCGAGCGTGACCACGAACCAATCCTTGGGCGTATCGCCGACGCCCTTATACGTGACGAGGTAGTGATCGCCGTCGATGCCGCGTTGGCTGGCGCCTTGGTCGACGAACTTGAACGGCACGCCGAGCCAGAAGAGCAGGTTCGACAAGAGCCCGCCGACGCGCGCGCGATCCTTGCGCGACCCGATGCAGCGCCCGTCGTCGAGGATGGTGCCGCGCTTGGCGTCGTAGCGCCATTCGTGGGCGCCGTGATTGTCGCGCCAGCGCAGGACCGCGCGGTTGCGCGCCGGATCGAACAGGTAGTCGCCCTCGTGCGGATAGAAGGGGCCGCCCGCGGTCAGGTGCGCCGCGACGCCGCCGAGCGTGCGCCAGCGTTCGAGCCCCCCGTGCGCGCGCACCGCCTCCAGCGCCAACGCTCGCCCGCGCGCAAGGACGTCGGGATCGTCGCGCAGCGACGGACGCGCCGTGCACGCAGCGACGACCAGGAGCGTCAAAGTGCAAACGACGCGCACCACTTCCTCTACCATCGTCGCGCCACTGTCGCAACGCGAGTTGCCACCGCTGTTCACGGTAGCGACAGTGCGCGGCTCAAGCTCGCGAAACTTCGTTCGGCGCGGATCGTGCTTCTACGCGCGCGCGGAAAATGGTAGCGCGCGCCCTCTCGCATCAACGCACCGAGCTCGACGCCGGCACGCGCGTCGGCGCCTACGAGGTCGAGGACGTGCGCGCGCGTTTGGCGCACGTCGTCATCTATCGCGCGCGCCACATCGTGACCGGCCGCCCGGTCGCGCTGCAGGTGCTGCGTCCTTCGGCCGACGCCGCGCTGGTGCGCGCGATCCGCCGCGATCTGGCCGCGCTCAACCGGCTGCGTCACGCCAACGTCGCCGAGATCCTCGAGCTCGGCGATCTCGCCGACGGCCGCCCGTTCCTCGTGGTCGAGTGGATCGCCGGCCGCTCGCTGCAGACCGCGCTCGAGGCGCGCGGCCGCTTCTCCGTCGACGAGACGCTGCCGATCGCCGACGAGATCGCCGCCGCGCTCACCGCCGCGCACGCCCTCGGCGTGGTCCACGGCGCGCTCCACGCGCGCAACGTCGGCCTGGTCGCGCACGGCGAGCACCACGCGGTCAAGCTCGCCAGCTTCGGCATGACGCGGCTGTCGGGTGACAAGATCGCGCCCGAGCAGCGCAGCGACGGAAGGCCCGAGGTAAAAATCGATCGTCGCGTCGACGTCTTCGCGCTCGGCGCGCTCGTCTACCAGATGGTCACCGGCGCGCGCCCCGCCGCCGATCCGCCGCCGCCGAGCACCTACGCGACGGTGCCGCACGCCTTCGACGAGGTCGTGCTGCGCTGCCTGCGCGCCGATCCGACGCGCCGCTGGTCGAGCGTCGATGAAGTGATCACCGCCCTGCGCGCCGCCGCCGCCGGCAGCGAGCTCGTCGCCGAGCTGACCGTGACCGCGTTCCTCGATCCCGCCGTCGACGCCGTCGACGCTGCCGCGCTCGACGACGCCGAGCGCGCGCTCTTCGTCGCGCAGCGCTGGCTCGAGCGGCAGAACCTGGCGCTGGTGCTGCCCGGCGCCGGCGCGGTCGTCGCCACGGCGCGCATTCCGCGCGCGCTCGAGCAGCAGCGCGCCGCCCGCGCCGGCTGGGTCAAGCTCGCCGACGCCGTCCGCGACCGCATGAACCGCCGCCGCACCCCCCACCCCGACGTCCGCACCAAAGTCCAAATCAGGATCGACGGGTAAAAGCACACAGGGAGATCAGGAGATCAAGAGAAGAACCATACTTGAGGATCCACAATCGTATTTTGTTCTCCTCCTGATCTCCTGATCTCTTGATCTCCCTGTTGGCTTTTACCTCAGCCGCTTGGTTTGATGCCGTGGCGTCGCAGGATTCGGTAGAGGTACACGCGGTCCATGCCTGCCGCGGCCGCTGCTGCCGCGACCTTGCCATTGTGCTCGCGCAGCAGCGCCTCCGCGTATCCGCGCTCGAACCCGTCGAGCGCGCGCCGCCGCGCCTCGGCGTACTGCAGCTTGGCGTCGATTCCCGCCATCATCGGCGCCGCGCCGCCGCCCTCCGACGCCACCACCGGCAGCGCCTCCTGGAACACGAGACAGCGCTCGAGATAATTGCGCAGCTCGCGCACGTTGCCCGGCCACGCCGAGTGCCCGAGCGCGGCGAAGAACTCGGGCGTGCGCAGCGCCGCCGAGTTGTTCTCCTCGGCCCCGAGCGCCCGCAAGTTCTGCTCGACCGTGATCGGAATGTCCTCCGGCCGCTCGC
>DASXOU010000800.1:0-2570 GCA_036494045.1 Polyangia bacterium
CTCGGCGGCGCCGAAGAGCGCGCGACCGGGCGGCGCTTCGGGCGCGACCAGCGTGAGCCCGCGCGCACGGATCAGCCAATAGGCGCCGATGGTCGCGGCGGTGAGGAGGAGATAGCCGGCCAGCTTGCGCAGCGACGACGACGAGCCCCCGTTCGTCGGAGTGGCCATCGTCGGGAGCGTACTATGATTGAGACGAGATCAGACGAGCTTGATGGAAAGCGTAATCGACGGCACGCCCGCGAGCGCGCGCGAAACCGGGCAGCCTTCCTTGGCCTTCTTGGCGATCTCTTGCAGCGTCGCGTCGGTCAGGCCGGGCGCCTTCACTTCGCTGACGAGCTCGATCTTGGAGATCACCGGGCCCTTTTCGTCGCGGCCGAAGTCGAGCTTGGCGGTCGTGTGCGCGTGCTCGACGATGTGGCCGGCGGTGGCGAGCGCGTTCGACAGCGCCATCGTGAAGCAGCCGGCGTGCGCGGCGGCGATGAGCTCCTCGGGATTGGTGCCCGCGCCGTTCTCGAAGCGCGACTTGAAGGAGTACTGACCTTCGTACGCGCCCGAGCCGAGCTTCATGGTGCCGCTGCCCTGCTTGAGATCGCCCTTCCACTGCGCTTCGGCGGTGCGGATCATGAGAGCCTCCTTGGTCTGCTACGATGATTTTGGTGCGCTGGTTGTATCACGTGCTCGGCGTCGATGTGGCGATCGACGATCCGTATGCGCCGGCGAGCTTCGCGCAAGAGGGATTCGTGCACTGCTCGTTCCGTGACGACGTGGTGACGAGCGCGCGGCTCTATTTTCCCGCGGGCGCGGCGCTGCGCGTGTTGCAAATCGATCCGCAGCGACTTCGGTGCGAAGTGCACGTGGTGGCGACGCCGCGCGGGCCGATGCCGCACGTGCACGGCGCGATCCCGCGCGCGGCGATCGTGCGCGAGCGCGAGATCGATCAGATGCGCGACGCGCCCGACGGTATCGACGACGCTTCTGGTTGACAGCGCGGGCACCAGAAGGTCGGGCGCAACGAAGGACGCTGGCGCTCGAGCAGGATCGCGGCGCCGCAGCGGATGCAGGCGCGGCGAAAGCGGCCGTAGACCCAGTAGCGGACATCGCGCCGCTGCGTCGTCGTGCGCGCGCGGCCGACGTTGGCGGCAAGGAGGCGCATGCCGTCGGCGTAGAGCGCGCGCAAGGTCGCGTCGTCGATGGAGTCGACGCGGCGCCACGGATGCACGCCGTGCAGGAACAGGAGCTCGCACTTGTAGACGTTGCCGAGGCCGGCGGCGATCGTCTGATCGAGGAGCAGCTCGCCGATGGGGCGCGCGGCGTGCTCGGGCGAGCGCGCGCGGGCGACGATGGCGTCGAGGGAAGGGGCGTCGCGCGCGAGCAGATCCGGGCCGAGGCGACGGAGCGCGCGGGCGCCGGCGGCGAGGCGCGCGCGCGTCCACTCGACCTGGCGCGCCTTTGCGATCCACGCGCCCGCCGCGGTCGCCAGGGCCAGCTCGGCCTGCGCCAGCGTCGCCGTCGACGGACGGCGCACGCGGCGCCACGAGCCGGCGATGCCGAGGTGCACGCGCACGGCGCTGCCTTCGTCGAACGCGATCACGACGTGCTTGCCGATCGCCTCGACGCGCGCGACCGCCTGCTTGCGGAGGCCGCGCATCTCGACGCCGCGCGACCACACGCCGGTGAGCGGCTCGCCGACGAGCGCCGCGAGCGCGATCGCGTGCGCGTGAATGTTGTCGCCTTCCGGCATCAGTCGTCCGCGGAAAGCACGAGCGCGCCCGGCTCGACGCGGAAGCCGCCGCGCTCGAGCAGCGGCGCGTGCGGCGAGTGCAGCGCGGGCACGCCATCGACCTCCTCGATGCGCAGCTGGCGATGGCGGCGCGCGGCGGCGATGCGGCGCAGCGCCGCCAGCGCCGCGGGCAAGAGCGCATCGTCGACGGCAGCGAGCAGGCGCAGCTTCTTGCCGCCGCGCTCGACGAAGAAGACGGGCGCGCCATGCGCGAGCACGACCTTGGCGCCGGCGGCGCGACGCGCGCCTTCCGTCGGCCACGGCAAGAGCGCGCCGTAGGGATTGGCGGGATCGATCGCCGAGAGCACGACCACCGGCGGACCGGCGGCGTCACCGTCGGCGTCGCGCGCGGCGCGCAGGCGATCGACCGCGGCCGCGTGCGCGAACTGCGCGCCCTGCAGGCCGTCGACGAAGTGGCCGCGGCGGATCTTGCCCGACTCCTCCATCGCGCGCAGCACGCCCGACACCGACGCAAAGCCGCCGGCGAGCGACTCGGCTGCCGCCGCCTCGCGGCTGACCACGCCGTAGCGCTCGAGCAGCATGAGCGCGCGGGTGTGCGCGCGCACCGTCTCGGCCGGCGTCGCGCCGAGGACCGACGCCAGCGTCGACCAGCGCCCGCCCGACGGCAGCGTGAACCGTCCGCGCGGCCCGCGCGAGGTGCGCCCGATCGTCCTGAGCGGCGCGAAGGTGTCGTTGGTGACGAGGCCGAGCCACGCCAGATCCCAGAGCGCGCGCACGACCACGTCCGGCCGCGCTGCCGCGTCAGGCAGCTGCGCGACGAACGACGCGC
>DASXOU010000801.1:0-3431 GCA_036494045.1 Polyangia bacterium
GGCCGGGGAAGACGACGTGCTCGTGCGCTTCGCCAAGTGTTGCTCGCCGCTGCCGGGGGATCCGATCGTCGGCTTCATCACGCGCGGGCGCGGCGTCACGGTGCACACGCTCGGCTGCTCGAAAGCGGTGGATCAGGATCCCGATCGCCGCGTGCAGGTCGAGTGGGACGGCAAGCTCAAGCAGCCGCGGCCGGTCAGCGTGCAGGTAGTAAGCGCGGACAAGCCCGGCATCTTGGCGTCGCTGTCGCAGTCGTTCAATGATCTCGGCGTCAACATCTCGCAGGCGAACTGCCGCTCGATGGATGACCACAAGGCGATCAACACGTTCACCTTCGCGGTGCAGGATCTCGATCAGCTCAAGACGGTGATGCGCGCCCTGCAGAAGATCTCGGGCGTGTTCCAAGTCTCGCGCATGTGAGCGGCGCCCGTTGTGATCCGACGCGCAGACGAGCGCGAGCTCAGCGCAGCGCGAGCGCGAGCCAGTAGCCGGCGGCGAGGCCGATGGTCGTCCCGGCGACGAGCGCGGCCGCGCGCGAGGCGCGCAAACGCAGCGCCTGGCGGACGAAGCGGCGCGACAGGTTGTCGTCGGGCGCGGCGATCGTCAGCGTGCGCTCGGCGTCGGGCGGCAGCTCGACGGCATCGAGCAGCGCCGCGCGCAGCGACTCGGCGTCATCGAAGCGATCGTCGGGCGACTTCTGCAGGCAGCGGCGCACCACGTCGACGAGCACGCGCGGCACCTCACCCTGTCCGTGATCGCCCGCCACCGACGGCGGCTTTTGGTGCAGATGCATCTCGATCGTCGCCGCTTGCGTGGCGCCGCGGAACGGCGGTGCGCCGGTGAGCATCTCGAAGAGCAGGACGCCGACCGAGTAGAGATCGGCGCGCCCGTCGACGCGTTGCCCGCGCGCCGCTTCGGGCGACATGTAGCTCGGGTTGCCGAGCGCGACGCCGGCGGCGGTGCGATGCTTGACCTGCCCGGCGAACTGCGCGACGCCGAAGTCGATGAGCTTGACGAACTCCGGATCGCCGCCGCGGCGGACGAGCATGATGTTGCCGGGGCGCACGTCGCGATGCACGACGCCGTAGGCGTGCGCGGCGGCGAGGGCGTCGCATAGCTGCGCTGCGATGCGCCCGGCGCGCGCCGGCGGCAGGCGCGGGCTGCGATCGAGCGTGCGGCGCAGATCGTCGCCGGCGAGATACTCCATGACATAGGCGACGCGCTCTTTGCGCGGCTCGAAGACGAAGTCGTAGACCTCGACGAGGTGCTCGCTTCCCAGCTCGGCGACGGCGCGCGCTTCGCAGAAGAAGCGCGACATCATCTCCTCGTCGAGCGCCAGGTGCGGGCTCAAGAGCTTCACGGCGGCGGCGCGGCCGAGGCGCTCGTGGCGGCCGAGGTAGACTTGCGCGGCGGCGCTGCCGCCGAGACGCCGCTCGAGCCGATAGCCGCCGACGACGCTGCCGGTGAGGTCGCTCGGTGCCACCTGCGGACGCACGGCTCGCCATTGTGCAGCCGTTGTGCCACGGCAAAGCCGCGGAACGGCGCGGCGCGGCGGGCGGCTGCGGGGGGCCTCGGTCCCTCGCTGGGGTGCAAAGGCCGCATCAGCTTGACAGCATGATTACCCGTGGGATAGAAAGTCAGCCCCTTACGAGGAGCTCGCGGAAAATGGCGTCGAACACCATGGCGACGTGGCACAAGCGAACGCGCACGCACAAGAACACCGGGCGCAAGCGCAAGAACAAGGAAGCGCGGAAGTCGACGCTGTCGGCGACGGAGCTGTTCGCCGGCATGGGCGAGCCGGGCAAGCCGGCGCCGAAGTCGAGCGCGCCGGCCGCGGCCAAGAAGCCCGCGCCCGCGCCCAAGGCCAAGAAGTCCCCCGCCGCCTGATTCTGTTTTGCACGCCGGGAGATAGAGCGATACAATCTCGCGGTTCCCTAGACTGGGGTCGCGGATGAAGCTGTGTCCTTCGTGCGGTAACTCGTATCCCGACGACGCGAACTTCTGCCCGATGGACGCGACGCGCCTGCCCGCGGCCGTCGCCGAAGCTCCTGCGACCATTCCGTCCATGGCAGTGGCGATGCCGGTGGCGACGCCTGCCGCCGCGGCGGTGACGCAGCCGGACCAGCCGGCGCCGATCGGTGGGCGCTTCGTGCTCTCCGGCTTCGCGATGCAGACGCCGACCGGCCTGGCGTCGGCGGCGACCGACGCGCAGACCAACGTCAGCGTCGTCGTCAAGACGGTGGCGGCCGGCGTGCTGCCGACGACGGCGATGGCCGATCGCGCGCTGCGCGAGCTCAAGCAGCTCGGCAAGGTCACCTCCGATCGCATCGTGCGCGTCGTCGATCAGGGGCGGCTCGCCGACGGGCGCGTGTACGTCGCCACCGAGCGCGTCGACGGCGCGGCCACGCTCGAGGAGCTGGTGGCGCGCGAGGGGCCGTTGTCGCTCGAGCGCGCCAAGCAGATCGTGCTGCAGGTGGGCGAGGCGCTGACCGAGGCGCAGAAGGTCGGCGTCATCCATCGCGACGTGGCGCCGCGCAACGTGCTCGTCGGGCCGGGCGATCGCGTCAAGGTCGGCGACTTCGGGTTGGCCGAGGCGGTGAGCGAGCGCGTGTTCGGCGCGCCTGGCTTTCTGTCGCCCGAGCAGGCCGAGGGCAAGCCGGTCGATCAGCGGTCGAATATCTACAGTCTCGGGGCGGTGTATTACTTCGCGCTCACCGGCAAGGCGCCGTTCGCGGGCGACACCGCGAGCCTGTTGCAGCAGCATCTGTCGGCGGTGCCGCAGCCGCCTTCGTCGCTGCGGATGGGGCTCGGCGCCGACATCGATCGCGTGATCGGCAAGGCGCTCGAGAAGAGCGGCGGGCGGCGCCATCTGACGCTGCGGCAGCTCTTGACCGAGGTCGGCGCCACGTCGACGTCGGGGGTGCCGGCGCAGCCGATGCGCGCGGGCGCCGACGCCAAGACGGTGATGGCCATGGAGGCGCCGCAGATGCCGGCGGCGGCGGCCGCCCAGCCGAAGCCGCCGACGGTGCCGTCGCGCGTGCAGGCCGAGACGCAGGCGCGGACGATGATGGGGATTCCCTCGTCGGGGGCGGTCGGATCGATGGGGCCGGGCTCGACCTCGCCGTCGATGCCGGCGCAGCCGATGCCTGTGCAGCCGATGCCGGCGCCGGTGCCGCAAGCGCCGCCGCAAGCCGCGACGGTGATGGCGGAGGCGCCGATGCGCGCGCAGCCGGTGTCGCCGTCGAAGCCGGTGCAGGTCGCGCCGGTGCCACAGCCGGTGCCGCAAGCGCCGCCGCAGGCGCCGACGATGATGGCGGAGGCGCCGCGCGCGCCGGCGCCGTCGCCGGCGAATCACGCGGCGCCGAGCGCGACGCCGCCGCACGGCGCCAAGGCGAACAATCAGACCGGCAAAAAGGGCGCGTTCCGCGAGACC
>DASXOU010000802.1:0-1801 GCA_036494045.1 Polyangia bacterium
GACAGGAGCGTGCGGCCGTCGCGCGAAAACGCAAGCGCGCAGACGCTGCCGGCGTAGTGCGCCACGGCGCGGACGCCGCCGTCGGCGCCGCTGCCGTCGAGCGCGATCAGCGAGACGTTGCCATGTGGGCCGCCGACGGCGAGCGTGGCTCCGTCGGGGCTGAGCGCGTGCGTGCCGAGGTCGACCTTCGCCGGCAGCCGTAGGACGCGCGCGCGATCGGAGCCGAGATCCCACACGTCCACGATCGGGGCGATGCTGCGCATTCCGACAACTCGACGGCCGTCGCCGCTCCACAGGACCTCGTACTCCTTGGCGCCCGGCGCGGCGCTGGCGACGACGCGGCCGCTGTCGAGCTCGCGAATCTCCAGCTCTTCGCCGGCGCCTTGGGTCGCGAAGCGCTTGCCGTCGGGAGACTGCGCGCTGAACACGGGACCGTCGAGCTGACGCCACACGTGGCGGGCCGCGCCGGCGCCGAGCGCCTCGAGCGCCAGGCTGCGCGCCGCCGGCCAATCGGCGCCGTCGACGGGGTAGCGCTTGAGCCAGGCGAGCGTGGCGGTCGGGTCGCGATCGAGCGTGGCGCGCGCGCCGGCGACGATCATGTCGTTGGCGCTGGCGCGGGCGCGATCGCGCTCCGCTTCGGCGCGCGTCCGCTCCCGTTCGGCGCGGCTGCGCTCGTGCACCACGCGCGCGACGGCGAACAGCGCCACCGCCGCCAGCACGAGCGCGAACAGCGCCGACAACGCCACCGGCGTGCGATGACGCTCGATGAAGCGCGCCACCAACGCCGCCCGCGAATAGCGATGAGCGCGCACCAGCTCGCCGTCGAGGAATCGCTTGAGATCGGCGGCGAGCGCCGAGCCGTTGGCGTAGCGCTGCGCCGGATCGCGCGCCATCGCCGTGGCGACGATCGCCGCCAGATCGGCCGGCACCCGCGGCGCGCGCGTCTCGAGCGGCGGCGGTGGACCGGCCTGCACCTGGGCCAACAGCTGCGCCGACGACTGCCCGTCATACGGGCGCGTGCCGGCTACGAGCTCGTAGAGGATGGCGCCGAGCGCGTAGACGTCGGCGCGCTCGTCGACGACTTCGCCGCGCGCCTGCTCGGGCGCCATGTACGCCGGCGTGCCCACGACCGATCCGGGGAGCGTCTGGCCGGCCGCCGGATCGTGCCGGTACGGCCCACCCTCGTAGCCGGGCGCCTCGTCGAGCGGCCGCGCCAGCCCCCAGTCGATGACGAGCGTCTCGCCGAACGAGCCCATGAGAATGTTCGACGGCTTGAGATCGCGATGGATGATGCGCTTGTCGTGCGCGTAGGCCACCGCCTCCGCCGTCGCCAGCAGCGTCGGCAACAGCGCCAACCGCTGCTCGCGCGTGGGGGTCTGGGCGAGCACGTCGGCGAAGCTGCGGCCGCGCGCCAGCTTCATCGCGTAGAACGGCTTGCCGTTGGGCCAGTGGCCCGCCTCGTACACCGGCACGATCGACGGATGCTGCAGCCGAGCCGTCAGCCGCGCCTCGCGCAAAAAGCGGCGCTCGTCGTTGCCGTCGCGCGAGATCAGCTCCTTGATCGCCACGGCGCGGCCGAGACGGCGATCGTAGGCGGCCAGCACGCGGCCGAGGCCGCCGCGTCCGACCTCGTCGCCGAGCGCGTAGCTCTCCTCGGCGACGACGGGGTCGAGCGGCGGCCCGTCGGCGCGCGGCGTCGTCCGCTCGACGCTGACGATGCCGTCGGCGCCGACCGGCGCGGTGGTGCTGGCGCCGCCGCCGCCGTCGTCGGGATCGAGGGTTTGATGGGCGGAGTCGAGGG
>DASXOU010000803.1:0-4369 GCA_036494045.1 Polyangia bacterium
AACGCCGTTGTACGTGCTGCCGTAATCGAAGAAGCCGGCGTGCGGATCGGCGACGGGGTTGGTCGTGGTCACGCCGGGCGCATCGTGCCAGCCGGCGTCGCTGACGGTGACGACGACCGGCACCGAGCCGGTGCGGAAGCCGGCGCCGCCGAGCGTACCCTGCGTCTCGCCGACGGGCGGCGTCGTCGGGTTCGTCATGGCAAGGTTGATCGTGCTCGTGTAAGAGCCGGCGACGCTGATGGGCGTTCCGCCCGCGGCGGCGTAGAGCGCGAGCCAGCCGCCCTCGGGATCGTCGCCGCCGCCGGTCGCCACCAGCCCGGTGATCGCCGACTGCACCGCGCCGACCGTCGGCGAGCTCATCGTATTGGCGGTGGTGATGCGATAGTTGTATTGGAACACGCCGTCGCCGCCGGTGAGCGAGTCGCCGATGTCGCGGAACTGCATCACGCCGAACGCGATGTCCTTGACCTTCGACTGCACGGTCGAGACGATGCCGCTCAGGCCCGTGGCGACGGCGTTGATGGCCGAGCTCTGCGACCCGGTCGTGTCGAACACGAAGAGCACGTCGGCCTGCTCGATGTTGGTCGACAGGTTGAGCGTCTCCGACGCCGGGGTCGGCGGCTGGTTGTAGTCGACGACGAATACGAAGTCGCCGTTCGACAGCGGCGACTGCGCCGGATTGGTTGCCTGGCACATGCACGCCGCCTGCTGCGCCGGCGGCTTGGCGTTGCAGTCGGCGACCTCCACGAGATCCGAGACGCCGTCGCCGTCCGTGTCGGCTTTTTTGCGATCGGTCTCGCAGGCGTCGACGACGCCGTTGCAGTTCTTGTCTTCCTGGCCGTCGGTGAGCCCGTCGTTGTCGCTGTCGATGTCGACGAAGTCGGGCGCCCCGTCGCCGTCGGTGTCGACGGCGAGCTCGACGGAATCGAGCACGCAGTCACCGTCGGAGTCGAGGTCGCGATAGTTCGGCGTCAGGTCGCCATCGGTGTCGACGTTGCCTTCGAGCGCGTCGGGGATGCCGTCGCCGTCCGAGTCGGTGTCGAGGAAGTCGGGGATGCCGTCGCCGTCGGTGTCGGGGGCGTTGGCCAACATCTTGGCCGCGACCGAGGCGCCCTGCGGCGTCAGCTCGAAGAGATCGGGGATGCCGTCGCCGTCGTTGTCGTCGTCGCGGTAGTCGGGCGTGCCGTCCCCGTCGGTGTCGATGGGGTTGGTCGGATCGGGCCCCGCCTCTTCGCGATCGGCGACGGTGGCGTCGTTGGGATCGTCGGAGTCGAGATCGACGAAGTCGGGCTTGCCGTCGCCGTCGGTGTCGACGGGCGCCGTGCACGGGTTGGCGTTGCCGCCCTCGACGGCGTCGGGGATGCCGTCGTTGTCCGAGTCGGCGTCGAGGTAGTCGGGCGTGCCGTCGCCGTCGGTGTCGCGCGGCGGATTGAGGTCGCCGCCTTCGTCGTGATCGCTGATGCCGTCGCCGTCGGAGTCCTTGGGCGGCGTCATGCACTCGGCGCCATAGCCACCGTCGGGGGCACCGTTGCCGCCGACTTTGTGCGTCGTTCCCTGCTCGGGACCGCAGGCGACGAAGAGGAGGCAGGCGTAAACGAGGACGCCGGCGCGCTTCATATGTTATTCCTCGGCAAAACTGGTTGGCATCATACGCAATTGGTCGAGTGGTTCAATAGATGAGTCGCCCCAGGCTGCAGATCGGGGCCCTGGGCCTGGCGGTGGCGGGGCTGATGGCGCTGGGCGTCATCGTCGCCTCGCAGGCGCTGTCGTGGGACACGCCGTTCGGCGGATTTTTCGTGTATCGCTCGGGCGCGGTCACGTCGCTGTGGCGCGCCGATTGGGCGGGACGGCGCGCCGGGCTGCACGTCCGCGACGTCATCGTCGCCGTCGACGGCGAGCCGGTCGCGGACGGCCGGGCGCTGACTGCCGCGCTCGACCGCCGGCGCGCCGCAGCCGCGGTCACGCTCGACGTGCGCCATCCCGACGCGACCCGCGCCAGGGTGCGCGTGCCCCTGTCGCGGCTGACCAAGTGGGACCTCGGCTCGACGTTCCTCTTGCCGTTTTCCATCGGCCTCGTCTACCTGCTCCTCGGCGCGACCATCTATAGATACAAGCGCACCCGCGCGGCGGGGCTGGCGTGCGCCCTGTGCCTGGTGGCAGCGGCGTTCTACCTGTCGATGTTCGACGCCCACACGACCTATCGCTTCACCCGCGTGTGGCTCAGCTATCCGCTCCTCGGCCCGCTGTCGGTGCACCTGTTCGCGCTCTTTCCCGAGGTGCGCCCGCGCTGGGCGCGGCGGCGGGTGCTGGTGCCGCTCTACGTCGTCGGCGGCGCGGTGGTGGCGTGGCGGCAGGTGGCGATCGTCGATCCGCGGATGTCGGACACGGCGTCGCTGACGTCGGCGGCGCTGTTGTCGCTCGAGTTCGCCGTCGACCTCGGCCTGCTCGCCTACACGATGACGCGCGGGGCCTCGCCGGCGGTGCGCAACCGCGCCAAGTCGATCTTCGTCGGCCTGGCGCTGACCTGCACCACCGCGGTGGCGTGGCAGTTCGCGTCGCGCGTGGCGGCGGCGTCGCATCTTTTGACGGCGGACGTGGCGATGGTGCTCTCGGCGCTGTTCCCCGCGCTCATCGCCTACGCGATCCTGAAACGCAACCTCTTCGACCTCGACGCGGTCCTGCGCGCGTCGCTGGTCTACGCGGTGGCGACGGCGCTGGTGCTCGGCGTCTACTTCGCGGCGGTGGCGGTGGCGAGCCACTTTGCCACGATCCTCGTCGGGCAGTCGTTCGCGGTAGCGCTGACACTGACGGTGGCGGTGGTGTTCCATCCGCTGCGCAAGGGCGTGCAGCACATCGTCGATCGGCTGATGTATCGCGACTCGCGCATGCCGGCGCTGCTCGAGCTGTTGCGCGCGCTGCCGTCGGTGGAGGACGTGCCGTCGCTGGCGGAGGTGGCGCTCGGGCCGCTGCTCCGTTTGACGCGCGCGCGCGGCGTGGCGCTGTTCGTGCCGTCGCGGCTCGGACGGTTCGACGTGGCCGGGCGTGCCGGCGAAGTGACCGCGGGCGACGCCGCGGCCGTGGTGTCGGTGGGCGGCGCGTTCGAGGCGGCGCTGGTGGGAGATCCGCGCCCGCAAGCGGTGCGCGATCTCGGCGAAGAGCTCGAGGCCGAGCGCGCGTATCTCGATGGGCTCGGCATGGAGCTGGTGGTGCCGCTCGTGGGGCGCGGGCGATTGGAGGGACTGCTCGCGTTCACCGCGCCGCGCGGCGGGGTGTATGGATACGGCGTGATGCACGCGCTCGCCGACGCGGCGCCGCAATTGGCGCTGGCGCTGGAGAACGCGGCGCTGGTGGCGGAGCGCGCGCTGCGCGAGCGGTTGGCGGCACTCGGCCAGCTGGCGGCGGTGATCGTGCACGAAGTGAAGAACCCGCTCGGCATCATCAAGGTGTCGGCGGGCGCGCTCAGGCAGCGGGCGAGAGACGACGCGTCGTCGACGTTGTGCGCGTGCATCGAGGACGAGGTCGATCGGATGGACGCGACCGTGCGGCGCTTGTTGGAGCTGGCGCGTCCCCCGGCGCCGGCGCTGAAGCCGACCGACGTGGGCGCGCTGATCCGGCAGACGCTCGAGCGGCTGGCCCCGGAGCTGACGGCGGCGAGGATCGACGTCCAGTGCGAGCTCGGCGAGCATGTGAAGGTGAACGCGGACGCGGAGTGGATCCGCAACGCGCTGTTGAACCTGTTCTTGAACGCGCGCGAGGCGATGCCGTCGGGCGGTGCGCTGAATGTGCGGATGCGGCCGGCGCTGGAGGGCGAGCTCGTCGAGATCGAGGTGGAGGATTCGGGCGTGGGGATGGACGAGTCGACGCGACGGCAGCTCTTCCGCCCATTTTTTACGACGCGGCACGGCGGCACCGGCCTCGGCCTCGCGATCGTCAAGCGCGTGGTCGAGGATCACAAAGGCGCGATCCGCGTCGAATCGCGGCCGGGCAGGGGCAGTCGCTTCACCCTCACGTTGCCGCTCTAATCGCCGGGCCTCGTCGCATACGCCGGTGATCGCGCCGCGGACGTGGTTGCTCGCCCACATGCGCGCGAACCTATAAATGGCTGAATAAGCCAACGGTGCTATCGTCAGAAGGACGTGCGCCGGTTGGCTCGGATGCTGTTCAAGACTGCCTTGTGGGCGTTCGTGGCCCTGTGGGTGGCGTATACGGCGGCGTACTTCAAGTTCAACGACGCCGAGCTCGGTAGCTTCATCACGCGACGCGTGGGGATGGTCGATCGCGGGCAGTTCATCCTCAAGCGGGCGCATTTTCCGTATTGGGGCGGGCTGGCGTCGATCCTCGTGCCGGATACGTCGGCGCATGCGATCGG
>DASXOU010000804.1:0-8475 GCA_036494045.1 Polyangia bacterium
GTAGTTCTGCGCCAGCCGCACCTCGTCGACGTCACCGCGCTCGAGAAACTTCTCGAAGATGCGATTGGCCTCGGCCTCGAGCGGCGTCCCGCGAATCCGCTCGACGAGCTGCGACGCCGCCGCCCCGCCCCACGTCTGCGAATCGGGCTTGTAGTCCCCCGGCAACTTCGCCGCGCACCGGCTGAGCAGCGCCTCCAGATTGTCGTCTGCGCCCATGTTGATCGCGCTCCGCTTCAGTTGCGTCCGATGCCGCAAGCGTCGAGCAGCTTCGACGAAGACGTCGCCGACATGAGCGCCGCGGTCGCACGCACGAGCGGCGCCGGACGCGACTTCATCGCGGCGAAAAAGTCGTCCTCGCGGCTCGCGCTGTAGGCACCCTCGAACGCTGCGGCGAGGACAGCCGCATCGTCGCTGGTCGCGATCGTGCGCGCGAGCGCGTCCCATGCGCTGCCGTCGTCGTCGACGAGCGCGGCGGCGGCGAGCGCGATCTGACCCGTCGGATCGTGAACGAACAGCGAGCGCGCGGCGGCCGCCTGAGCGGCATTGAGCGCATACCAACTGTGGCCGAGAAGGTCGGCGATGGGCGCGCCGCCGTGCTGCGCATAGTGCGCGAGCAGGCGATCGAGAACGTCGGCCGCTGCGCCGACGGTCTTGAAGAACGCCGCCGCCATCTTCTGCTCCCAATCGACGCCGCCCGTCAGCAGCGCCTCCATCGCGTCGACTAGGCGCCTTTTGTCGTCGTCGCTGCCCTCGTTATACCGGTCGACGTAGGCCGAGTGGATGAAGCGATCCTTCGGATCATTGTCGGGCGTGGTCGACGCCATGTAATCGCGCGCTTCTTTGACGGAGAGTGCCATCAGCAGCCACCAGATTTTATGGCTTTACTCCCGCGGCCGCGAGGAACTCGTCTTCTGCGAACGTCTGCGGCGCAGCCGCCTTCAAGAGCTCCTTCGGGCGCTGCGACAAGACGGAGCCGAGGTCGTTTCCTCGCTCCCTCGCGAAGGCCCCATTGAAGGCTGCGGCCAGCGTCGCCGGATCGTCCGTCTGCTGCGCGATCGTCTCCAGCGCTTTCCAATCGGCACTATCTCGCGCGTCGACGATCGTCGAATAGGCGAAGGCCGCATGTCGCATCGGCTGCCGATGGAACTGGTCCCGAAGGGCATCGCGCGCCGAAGTCGATAGCCTTGTCTGGCCCGCGAGCAGCACCGCCAGAGCGGAATCCGCCCCGAGCCCTCTCGCGACGTAAAGCTGTGCTGCCTGGTCCGCCAACGACGACGGCATTTCCGTCTTCACGAAGAATGTGGCAGCAATCGCCTGCTCGTTCTCCGCGCCATCCCGGAGCACGATCCACATCGCTTCTTGAAGCCGGGCACGCGCGTCATCGTCGCGCTCTTGCTCGAACGCGTCGATGTAAGGCGCCGCCGGGAAGAGATCGGTCTCGCGCCGCACGACGGCCGCGTCCCACAAGAAAGCCCACGCCTCGGTCAGCATCAATTTGCGAGGAGCCCTACGGCGCGCATGTAGTCGTCGTAATTCGCCGACGTGATCCGCTCTGCGGTGGCTTGCCGAACCTCGACGGGCTTGGACTTCATGGCCGCATAGAATTTCGGCAGCTTCTCTGCTGCTGACGCCGCCTTTGCCGCCTTCCCGAGCGTATCGGGATCGTTCGATCGCGCGACGAGCTCCATCAGCGTCTGCCAAGGCGCGCCGTCAGCTTCGTGATAAAGGAGCGCGCGGCCGACGATGAGCTGATGCTCCGGAGCGGCGAGGAACACTTGCTCGATCTTCTTCAGGTCGCCTGCATCGAGAATCGGCCAATTACGCCCGACCACCTCTGCCAACGGCGCCGAATCGTCGAGGCCGCGAGCGCGATACTCGTCGACCAACCGTTGGAGGAGGTCGGGCGAGATCTGAACCGTCGCGAGAAGGCCGGCCGCTACAACACGATCGTGCTCCGAGCCGTCGAGGACGAGCACTTCGCATGCATCCAGGATTCGCCGCTGTGTTGCTGCATCGGCAGCGTCATAAGCCTCGACCAGCGCCTCATGCGCGAACGATTCGCGGCCGGTCGCGCGGGCGCTCGAAATGGAGACGACGACGTGATGTGCCTCATCTGCCGTCACGGCTGCCTCACGACGTTGGTTTGACCGAGCTGCGCCCCTCGGACGACCACTTCCGGCATTCCACCGCTCGTAACGCCCACACAGGACGTCGGATCCGGGTGCACCTTGAATTGATCGAAGCCGAGCGCATCGATTGCCGTCGGACGCGTGATCTGTCCAAGCTTGGCCAACCAATCCTTGCGCACGTCATCCTTGAGCTCGACGATGATGAAGCCCGTCGAATATGCGGGATCTTCGTCCACGGCAAGAATCTTCGCGACCTCGGGGCCGCTCTTGTTCTTGTCGAGCAAGACCTTCCCATTGGGTGTCGCCATCCAATACGCGGCCGGGCTCGCATTTCCGCGAATCGTGTAGTTCGCGTCCGAATTGCGCACTCCCGCCGACTTCGAATACTGCGCGTACAGCGGACCGACCACTTCCTTCCGGAACTGTTCCTCCTTGCCCTTCACGAGTGCCTTTGCCCGATCGATCGTCCCGTCCGGCTTTCGAGGAACACTGGACATCGTCGGCGGCGCCAGTTGCAGCGTCTTGAAAAGGACGTCGTCATCGAGAAAGCCGAAGGAGCCGATCGAGCGCGTCGGCACCGCTTTGAGCATCTGCAACGATGCCAAGTCGGGATGCCCCTTGGCTTCCTTCCCCTTCAGCGCGAACGCTTCCTGGTGCGCCCACATCGCGTCGAGAGGCTTCTTGCCGGTCTTGACCTCGTCCCAAACGGCAAGGATGAACTGCGCCTTGGTGGCTTCGACGGCGAACGCGGTATCGATGAGAACGCGATGGAGGCGTTCGCCTGCGCCATCGTCGGACAGAGCGGTAACGATCTTCTCCGGAGTCTCGCCACGCGGCAGCGAGAGATCCTTCGCCAGATCAGGCTTCGACTTCAGCGCGTCGACGTTGCGCACTTGCCGCCACTTGTTCAGCGACGGCGGATCGATCATCAGACCCTTGATCTTCGCGTCGCCGCCGCCACCCTTGAGCAGGTCGTCACGCTCGTCGGGCGTGAGATCGCGCCACGTCGATCGCGCGACGTCCGTGAACGTTTCGTAGACGCGCTGGTGCTCCGGCGCGATCACGAGGACCGCGACCTTCGCGCGCGCCTTCGGGTCGAGGCCGGCGAACTCGACGCGCGTCGGTTTCGCGCTGAGCTTGCAGAAGGTGAGCTTTTCCGATTCGAGCAGCGGCTTGAACGCGTCCTGCTCTTGCGCATCGGCAATTGCTCCTGCGGCGCCTTGAACTGCCGGTGGCAGCGTCTTGACGTAGTCGGCCCAGGTCTGCTTCGCGCCGCTATCGGGCGGGCCGCTCTTGGGAGGGCCACCGGTGGTCGTTGTGGCCGTCGTCGTCGCCGTGGTGCGCAAGATCTTTCGACCGATGCCGACGTACTTTGCCGCGATCGGGGCCGGCTTCTCCGACGGCGCGGCGCCGGCGGCTTGAGCGCCTGATGGGCCCGCGCTTGCCGCGCCCGCCGCTCCGGCCTGCGAGCCGCCGCCCGCGACAGCACCGGCATCGCCGCTGCCGGTTCGTCCGGCCTGCGCACCGCCACCACCGGCTGCTCCGCCGTGCGCGCCGCCGGCGTTCGCACTGCTGCCTGCGTTCGCTCCGCCGGGGTTCGCACCGGCGCCCGCAGCGCCATGCCCGCCACCACCGGCCGCGTGTGCCCCGCCGCCGCGCGCTGCGTCTTTTCCTGCGGCGTGTTTGCCGCCGCCTTTCTTGTCGTCCTTGCCGTCCTTCTCCTTGTCTTTGCCGCCGCCGTGATCGTGACCGGCCTCGGCGCGACCGCCGCCGTCTTCGTCCTTGTCGCCGTCTTTGCCATCGCCGTGCAGCGCGCCGGCGACCTCTTCCGATTTCGCGTCGGCCTCTTTTTCGGCGGGGTCGTCGGGGTGCGAGACCTCCGGGCCGCCGCCGGCCGCGCCGCCTTCGCCTTCTTTGCCTTCTTCGGGCTTGCGCTGGATGCCCGAGCGTTGCCCCTGCACCACGTGCGTGAGCTCGTGCGCGAGCAACTTGTCGCCTTCCTTCGTGCCCGGCGCGAGCTCGCCGGCGCCGAAGTGCACGTCATTGCCGACGGTGAACGCGCGCGCGCCGAGCGACTTCGCCGCCTCCGCCGATTCGCCGCCCGCGTGCACGCGCACCGCCGACAGATCGGCGCCGAGCCGCGGCTCCATCTTCGCGCGCACGCCGCCGCCGAGCGGAGCGCCGCCGCCCTCGGGGATCGCCGCCGGCGCCGCTTTGCCGTCGCCCTTGCGCATGACCGCGAGCCGATTGCGCAGGTTCGCCGCCGCGTCTTGTCGCTCGGCGCGCACTGCGTCCATGCGCGCGGCGCCGAACAGGCCGCGCTCGCGCGGCGCGACTTGCGGATCGTCGAGCTCCGCCGTCGGCTCGTGCGTCCCGCCCTGCCCTGGTCGCTGCGTTCTTCCGGCGTCGCTCAAGCTCCCCTCCGCCCAAGGATTATCGGCGATTTTCCGGGAAAGTTGCGCGCCTCGCGGACCTGCGTGGTGCATACCCCCCGCAGCAGTGGCCGCAGCGCCCCCAGCCTATGGGTGACGCGCCCCGGCAAAACCCAATGATTCTGCGACCGCCTTCTTGGCCGGGGGCTTGCTCTACGTCACGGCCAAGAGGGGCGAGGCGATGACTACACCTATAGAAGAGATCCTCGGGCGCGCGGAATCGGCGGGCGACGCCGCCGCGCAAGCGGACCTGCTCGTCGAAGCCGCGTCGCTCTACGAAGCGACCGCCGAATACGATCGCGCGTTTCTCGTGCGCGCGACCGCGTATCGGCTGCGACCGACGGCCAAGGAGCGCGCCGGCCTGCAGCGCCTGGTCGCGCGCATCGATCGCTGGGTCGAGCTCGAGTCGATGCTCGCCGAGGTCATTCCCTCGCTCGCCGCCGACGAGCGCACCGCGGCCACCCTGCTCCACGCCGACGCGCTCGCCGCGCTCGGGCGCACGCGCGACGTCGAGCCGCTGTTGCGCGCGATCGTCGACGGCGCCGCCGACGACGGCGATCGTCACCACGCGCGGCTGCGCCTGGAGAAGCTGGCGCGCGAGCGCGGCGATGCCCGCGCGCTGCTCGCGCTCCTCGACGAGCGCGCGGCGCTGGAGCCCGACGATCTGGCGGCGCTGCGCGAAGCGGCGACGCTCGCCGAATCGGTCGACGGCGCCGCCGCCGCGGCCGAGCGCTGGACCGCGCTGCGCGAGCGGCTGCCCGGCGATCCGGCGCCGTTGCGCGCGCTCGACGGGCTCTACGCGCGCCTCGGGCGCGTTCGCGATCGCACCGAGGTTCTCGAGGCGCTCATCGGCCTCTCCGACAGCGTGCGCGCGCGCGCCGAATTGCAGCGTGCGCTGGCGGCGGCGTGGAGCGAGCTCGGCGAGCGCGGGCGCGCCATCGAGTCGCTCGAGTGGTTGCTCGAGTACGAGCCCGACGAGACCACCTGGCGCGCGCTCGCCGATCACTATCGCGCCGAAGGGCGCTTCGCCGCCTACGCCGACGAGTGCACGCGCCACATCGAGACGGTCGCGCCGCGCGAGCGCGCCGGATTGTGGCGCGAGCTCGCGGCCGTGTACGCGCGCGATCTCGGCGATCCCGGGCAGGCGATCAAGTGCTGGAAGGCGGTGCTCGCCGACGAGAACGACGCCGTCGACGCGCTGCAGGCGCTGGTGCCGCTCTACGAGGCGATCGACGCCTGCGATCGCGCCGTCGATTGTCTCGAGCGCTGGGCGGCGCTCGCCAGCGACGGCAAGACGCGGGCGCATCGCTTGCTGCGCGCCGCGGAATTGTGCGCGTCGCGGCCCGATCTCGTCGATCGCACGAGCGAGCTCCTCGAGCGCGCGCTCGACGCCGATGAGCAGTCGGTGCCGATCCGCGTCGCCCTGGTCGCGCACCTGCGCCAGCGCGGCGAGGTGCAACGCGCGGCGCGGCTCATCGATGCCGCCGTGCGCGCGCCCAACGTGCACGTCGCGCTGGTGGCGCAGGCGGCGGCGCTGCTCGAGGCCGAGGGCGATCTCGAAGGCGCGTTCGCGCAATTGCGCGCGCTCGTCGAGCGCATCCCCGGCCACGTCGACGCGCGCTGGCACGCCTGTGTCATCGGACAAGAGCTCGGCCATCACGCCGACGTGCTCGAGCTCGTCGCCGCGCTGCCGGCGGCGCGCGCCGAGACCGCGATCGAGCGTTGGCTTTTGGTCGCGCGCTCGGCGCGGGCCACCGGCGACAAGGCGCTCGCCGCCGAGTCGCTCGATCGCGCCGTGGCGCTCGCGCCCGATCGCGCCGACGTGCAGCGGCTGCAGGCCGAGCGGCTCCTCGCCGACGGCGACATCGACGGCGCCGAGCGTTGCGTCGAGTCGCTGGCGGCGGCGTCGATGTCGGCGCCGGCGGCCGATCGCGCGGCGGTCGCGTTCCTCGCCGGGCAGTGCGCGCACGCGCGCCATCACGCGTCGGCTGCGCTCGTTTGCTATCGCACGGCGGTCGCGCTCGATCCGGCGCATCGCGCCGCGCAGCGCGCGATCCTCGACGACGCCGTCGAGCTCAAGCGCTGGCACGAAGCGCTGGCCGCGCTCGACGCCCTGGTGCGCCTCGAGAGCGACCCGTCGTTGCGCGCGCGTTATCGCCACCTGTCGGGCCACATCCTCGAGGAGGAGCTCGGCCGCGCCGGCGACGCGCTCGTCCATTATCAAGCGGCGCTCGTCGACGATCCCGATCATCCGCGCTCGTGCGAGCGCATCGCCACGCTCTTGCGCAACGCCGGCGACTTCGCCGCGCTGGCCGCGCATTGCGCCAAGGCGCTCGAGCGCATGGGCAACGGCGGCGACGTGGCGCGCCGCGCGTTCCTGTGGAACGAGCTGGCCGCCGCCGCCGCCGGCCTCGGCGATCGCGACGGCGCCACCGCGGCGCTCGAAGTGGTCGTGCGCCTCGACGGCAGCCATTGGGACGCGCGCCGCACGCTCGCCGGCTACTACGTCGAAGCCGGCGCCGACGCGCGCGATCAGGCGATCGCCGCGCAGCACGAGCTCCTCCGCCTCGACAAGCTGCACGTGCCCGCCTATCGCACGCTCGCCAAGCTCTATTACGACGGCGGCGCCACGCAGCGCGGGCTCGCCTGCGAGCAGGCGGCGCGTCTTCTGTCGGCGCGCGATCCGGCGCGCGCGCGCGACAACCTGCCGCCGACGCCGCCGCCGATGCGCACGATGGCGCCCGCCGATTGGTCGCGCCTGCGCCATCCCGACGAGGATCGCTTCGTCTCCGCTTTGTCGGTGATCGTCGCGCCGCTGCTCGCCGCGTCGTCGGCGGTGGCGCTCGACGGGCGGACTCGTCCGGGCGAGCCGCTGTCGGGCGACGGCGCGCCGCGCATGACCGAGGCGGTGCGCTGGGCCGCGCGCACGCTCGACGTGTTCGTGCCGGAGCTGTTCACGCGCAACGATCTGGTCGCGCCGGTGCGCTTCGTCAACGGCCGCGTCGGGCGCTCGCTCAAGCCGGCGCTACTCATCGGACTGCCGCTCCTCGGCGATCGCCGCCGGCTCGGCGAGCTGTTGCCGCCCTTGACGCTGCAGATGGCGCTGCTTCGTCCCGAGCGCATGCTGCGCCTCCTCGTCGCCGACGCGGAGATGCTGACGACGCTGCTGCGCGCCACCGTCTCGGTCGCGTGCAACGAGCCGCCGAGCGGCGAGCTGGCGGTGACGGCGGCCGCGCTGCGCCACTCGCTGCCGCCGCTGGCGCTCGATCAGCTCGGCGTCATCGGGCGCCGCTTGCGCGACGAAGGGCGCGATCTGTCGCGCGTCGCCGCCGCCTGGCTGCGCGGCGCCGATCTGACGGCGGCCCGCGCCGCGCTCGTGCTCTCGAATGATCTGCCGCGCACGTTGGCGGCGGTCGAAGGGTGCGCGTTCGATCCGGCCGGGCTACGTCACGCGCTCGGCGAGCTGGTGTGGGTCAGCGTCACCGACGAAGTGTGGGTCACGCGCCAGCGCCTCGTCGAGGACGCGCACGCCGCGCCGTCCGAAGCACAATCGCAAAAGCGATCATAGCCAGCCACAGCGCGCCGGCGTCGCCGTCGCCGGCGCCGCCCATCGAGCAACCCTTGTGCGTCGTGGTCGTCGGCGGCGGATTGCCGTCGTCGCCGTTGCCGCCCGAGCCGTTGCCGCCCGAGCCGTCGCCGCCGCCGCCGGTGCCGTCGTCGCCGCCGTCGCTCATGTCGGCGACCGCGCCGCCGTCGGGGTTGCTCGACGGCATGTCGGTGAACACGACGTGCAGCTTCAAAAAGTCGTCGGCCGGCCCGCCGCCGTTGGCCGCGTCCGAGAACCAGGCCACGCCCTCGTCGACGAGCCCGAAGGTCTGCGTGAGGTCGCCCGCCACCGTCGGCGTCAGCGGGAT
>DASXOU010000805.1:0-8398 GCA_036494045.1 Polyangia bacterium
TGTTCCCATGTCGGTCGGCGGCTGCCAGGCTCAGAGCGGCGTGCACAACTGTTATGATTCCGGCGAGGGAAATGGGAAATTCGATTATGCGCCCGGCCTGCAGGCGTGGCGCCACGACGATCCGCGGACGAATCTAGAGGCGCTCTCGGCCGACGACGTGTCGCGCCTCGACACCTGGTACGACGCCGGCATCCGCGACTTCTTCAACGCCCAGGTCTCGACCAACTCGCTCATGGCCGCGCTCGGCACCGGCGGCGCGCCCGTGCGCGTGTGGGACGGCTTCCCCGCCATCGTCGGCGACGCGCAGTCGAACGAGAACGCCTTCAACGCCAACACCGTCGACTGGCCGTCGCTCGGCCGCCACGTCTACGTGCGCTACGGCGATCCCGACGTCTCGGAGAGCGTGGTCGAGTCGACCGGCGACGGCCGCCACGTCGGCACCGCGACGCAAGCGGTGCATCGCGCGCAGTCGCTCCTGTTCTACCTCGCCAACCGCTGGCCCGACGGCGATCGCGCCATCGCGCCGGTCGACAGCGCCAACTCGCAGATCATGGGCACGTTCATGTCGACGGCGGGCCGCATGTCGCCGTACGAGGTGATCCTGCCGCCCGGCTACACGCAGCCGGAGAACGGGTCCAAGCGCTATCCGGTCGTCTACTTCATGCACGGCTACGGCATGGATCCGATGGGCATCGCCGACATCGCGCTCATCGCGCAGAACGCCATGGTCGACGATCGCCAGTCGGACAAGACGCGCATGCCGAAGTTCATCATCGTGCTCGTCGACGGCAAGTGCCGCCCGGGCGGCGACGTCTCGCAGGCGCCGCTGCCGACGAGCGGCGACCTGTGCGAAGAGGGCACGTTCTACGCCGAGCATCCGGAAGGCGATGCGCAGGAAGAGACGGAGCTGATGGAGCTCGAGGATTACATCGACGCGAACTATCGGACCAAGATGCCGGCCGATCTGCCGTTTACGGAATAGCTACTTCGCGGGCGCGACGCTGTCGATCTCGAAGATGTTGGCGCCGTCCTTCTCGATGCGCGTGCCCTCGGCGGTGACGCTCTTGCCGGCCCACGCCGCCAGCTTCGCGCCCGGCGACGTGTGATCGCCCATGGTCACGACCCATAGCTTGCCGTCGGCGACGATGCCGGCGGGCATGCCGCTCTGCAGACACTTGGCTCCGCAGGCGGCGTGCTTCTCGCCCTTGGCGCCGTGGCTCGCGTAGCAGGTGATGTCGACGACCTCGCCGGTGATCTTGTCCTTCGCCGCCGTCTTGCCGGCCGGCTTGTCGGCGAGCGCGACGCCGGAAACAATCAATAGGCCTGCCAGCAAAAGCTTCTTCATGAGGAGCCTCCAGTCTTACGGTTCGACGATGTTAATCCCTTTTTCGGTCAGCACCCAAACTCGATTGCGCGCGTCGACCGCCAGATCGGTCACGTTGTCCTCGACGAGCCCGCGCGTGTGATCGATGACGTCGGGCGCGCACTCGCCGACGCACCACAATCCCTTCTCGGTGCCGATGAAGACGTTGCCGTGGCTGTCGTGCGCCAGCGCGCTCGCCGGCGCGTAGAAGGCGCCCAGGCGCGGGAAGATCCAGCGCGTGCCGTCGAAGCGGCCGGTGCCGCGCTTGGTGGCGACGAAGATCTGATTCGACATCTCGCCGCCGGCGCCGGCGCTCGGGCCGGGGCCGATGTCGCGTGTCAGCTCGCTCTCGAGCCCGTCGTTCTCGGTGAACACGCGCAATTTGCCGTCGAGGAGGCGGGCCGCGCCCGAGCGCGTGGCGAACCACGCTTCGTTGGGCGCCTTCCAGTACATCGCCACCACATCGGTCGGCAATTCCTTGTGCGCGATGACCTTGCCCGAATCGAAGGCGATCTCGTCGGCGCCAAAATCGCGCGCGTCGCCGTCCTTGTCGACGTAGCGCAGGCCGACCCACAAATGGCCGTCGGGCCCGAAGTCGGCGAAGTTGAGCTCGGGCGCGCCGACGGGCACGACCACCGCCTCCATCGCGATCGGCGTCCAACGCCCCTCGTCGACGCGCGAGAAGCGCAGCTGCGGGTTGTCGGCGCCGCGGTGGATGGCGAGCACGTCGCCCTTGGGATCGTGCAGGATGGCGAGCACGTGCGAGCCCGGCTCGGGATCGACGGGCGCCGGCTCGAACGCCTGTCCGTCGAAGCGAAAGGCGCGCGTGCCGCCGGTGGCGAGAAAGCAGTCGTCGGCCGCCTCCTTGCCGGCGATGCAGGCGACGGTGAGGCGCACCGCGCCGGCCGACAAGTCGTCGATGCGGAACTGGCGCGGCACGTCGTTCTCGATGCGCAGCGCGCCGAGGAAGCGCGTGCCCACGAGCAGGCCCCGTTCGCTGCCGCCGACGGCCGTGACGCCGTCGGGCAGGCGGATGGTCGACTCTTCGGCGACGAGCGGCGGACCTTCGGGCGCCGCCGGCACCACGGCCACGGTTCCCTTCGGCAGCTTGGGCGGCGTCACCGCCGGCGGGGGCTTGGGCGCGTTGGGCGGCTCGTCGAGCGCCGTCGACGGCAGATCGCCCTTGAGCGCGATGGTGCGCGCGGCGACCACGTAGCTGCGCAGCGCGCGCAGCTGCACCGGCGACGGCTTGGCGTCGGGGTCGGGCGCCGGCGCTTGCGGATCGATGTGGGTGACCGCGGCGATGGTGTACAGATGATTGCCGGCGCCGAGGAGCGAGCGGGTGCCGGCGCGCGCGGCCCACTCGATCACCGACGGCGCGGTCAGCTCGTACGAGAAGAAGCGCTCGCCGTCGTAGTAAGCGGCGCGCGGACCGTTGGGCCCCTCGCCGACGACGATCACGTTCTTGTCGACGGCGACCATGCCGCGCACCACGTCGGTCTCCAGGCCCTGCGACGCGCCGAAGCGCTCGATCTTCTCGCCACCGCGCGCGATGCGCAGAACGCCCGAGCCCGAGGTGCCCACCCACACGGTGTTGCCGTAGCCGGCGACGAGCGCGGTGACGCCGGTGTCGGCGAAGTAGTGCTCCCACTTGCCGTTGCGGAGCCGGCCGAGCCCTTCGGGGCCGCCCGCCCACACGGTCTTGCCGTCGGAGACGAGGCCGGTGAGGAAGCTGCCGACCGGCGCCGCCGCCCAGTTGGTCCAGGCGCCGCGAAAGCCGCGCGACAGCCCCTTTTGCGTGGCGACGAGCGTGCCGCCTTGCGGATCGACGGCGATGGCGGCGACGCGATCGGCGGGCAGGCCGTCCTTCGACGTGAGCAGCGTGTTGCGCCCGCCTTCCCAGCGCAAAAGCCCGCGCGGCGTGCCGACCAGCACTGCCGTCGGTGAATCGGCGATGGCGGTGACCGTGAGGCTGTCGGTGAACGAGCGAATGCGCGACGCCGTGAACGTCGGCGGGTGCGGCGCGGATGGCAGCGCGGGCGGCGGCGGGGCAGGGTGATGACAGCCGCCGGCGAGCACGAGCGCGAGCGCTACGACGCGGCCGACGGACACATTCATCCGACGACATCTTCGTCGTGGCGTCGGCCGGGTGTCAAGAGATGCGAGGTGTGTGCGTGACTAGATCGCGACGGGCTCGGCGGCGGCGATCGGCGTCTCGTCGACCGCAGCGTCGACCGCAGCTCCGCTTTGCGCGGTGACACCGAGGGCCGGCGCACCGACGGGGCGCGGCAGGATCGTCGAGGCCTCGAAGCCGTGCAGCGGATCGTGCAAGGTCACGGCATCGCCGTAGATGCGCGGCGTGCGCGCCAGCCGGGCAAGCGCCGTGAACAGCGGCAGCGACTGGTAGCGCTCGGGCCAGCGGCGCACCAGCTCGTCGCGCACCAGGGGCGCGTAGTGCGAGCTCATCGACGGAAACAGGTGATGCTCGACGTGGAGCCCGAAGTTCAGGTGCAGCTTCTCGAACACGCGCGGCAGCGTCACCGACAGCGAGTTGACCAGCGGATCGTTCACCGCCGTCTTCGGCGACAAGCTGTGGTTGGTCAAGATGTAGCCGATGACCACCGCGTTGCCGACGACGAGCGGCAGCACGAACGCGAACAGGAACGTGAGCGGCCCGACGAGCACGCCGACGGCGAGCCACACCGCCCAGCCGAGCGCCGTCTCGAGCCACGCCAGCCGCCGCTCGCGCGCGTCGAGCACGTCGGTGGTGCGCGACCAGCGCAGCAGCATCTGCGACGACTGTCCGGTGAAGCCGACCGCGAGCGTCAGAAAGCCGAGCGGGCGGCGATGGCCGAAGGCGACGCGATCGGCGAAGCGCGCGGCGGCCGAGCGCCGATAGGTCGGCAGCGACGGATAGCAGTCGGGATCGTTGATCTCGTCCATCGTGTGCGCGTGATGGGTCTTGTTGTGCCAGGCGACCCACAGCCGCGGCGACAGCGTGAACGGCACGAACGAGAGCCAGCCGACGAGCTGGCGTAAACCGCGCGAGCGCACGACGGCGCCGTGCATCGTCTCGTGGCCGACGAAGGCCGCGCCGGCGAAGCTGTGGCCGATGAGCAGCGACCATAATGGCGCGGCCCACCAGCCGCCGACGTGGAACGCCAGCGCGGTGATGCCGCCGGCGATGATGGCCACGTGTAGCGCGAGCCACGCGAGACGAGAGGGCACCGCTCGGAAGGCGCCGGCGGGAAGCGACGGCCGGACTTCGCGTGCGTACGATGAAAGCGATCGAAGGTCCACGCTTCGATCATGGCGTCGGAACTGTCATAGGATCGTCACGGCTCCACCATTGTTTCGCACCGTTGACATGACGCGGTGCGCTTGCTAGAAGCGAAGACCCGTGAGCCAGCGACCGTGAGCGATCGGCGTGAAGATCTGCGTCGCCAGTTCGGCACCGTCTGGAAGATGGCGTCCGACGGCCTCGGCACGCTGCGCGAGGTGGTCGTGCGCTCGTCGCAGACGGGGCGGCTGCGGGTCGATCTGGCGCTGCTCGCGCGCGAGAAGCAGCAGCTCCTGGCCCGCATGGGCGCGCAGCTCGGGCGGCTGATGGACGAAGGCGCCGTCGAGGTGCCTGAGGCGCTGCGTCAAATGTGGGAGCGCGTGCGGGACGTCGACGCGCGCATGAACGCCGACGCGGGGCGCGCGCACGACAACGCCTACGGCGCGCCGCGCGGGTACGAGCCCGAGGCGGGCGGGTACGGCGACGACGAGGAAGAGGACGCGCTCCTCGAGAACGAAGTTGACGAGCACGCCGAGATGGCGCAAGAAAAGAGGCGCTAGCTCGACGGAAGATTCAAAGGGGCAGTAGCTCAGCTGGGAGAGCGCCGCAATGGCATTGCGGAGGTCGAGGGTTCGATCCCCTTCTGCTCCACTTAATTCGCGAGAAGTAACGGCTAGTCGTCGGCAGTCTTACGGTCGAAAGTCGTTGACCGCCGAGCGGCGACCGAGCAGCGCGATGAGTACGATCGGATAGGCGGAGTACATCGCTACGCCGAAGATCGAGCCGACGATCTCGGACGTGCGCGAGAGCTGGAAGGCCGGCGCGACACCGTGTGCAGCGTAGATGGCCTGCTGCAGCTCGCGCTGGTGCGGCTGCAGCCAGCCGAGCGCGTAGACGTAGTTCACGACGACGAGCGCGAGACCGAGCAGCGCCCACCACAGCGTGGGGCGCAGTGCCCAGCGGCGGCGGCGGTACAGCCCGACGCCGATCACGACGAGCGAGATCGACATGATGCCGAGCACTATCGACGTCACCGTCATATACGTCGCCTGCGCAGTCAGCGCCGCCTGAGCCGCCTCCATTTGCGCGCGCTGCAGATCGCTCTGTCCGGGCAGGGCGCCCGTGATTTCGGACAGCTTCGCGAGCATCGGGACGATGAGCGGCGCCAGCATGCAACAGGCTGCGCTCAACATGCCGAATACGATCGAAAGCACACCCAACACCACCGGCGTTTTGCGCATGGCGCATGTTACTCCGCAGCCCGCGGTGGAGAAAGTGACGGCGCTCATCAGGACGCGCAGAAAATCGCGTCGGTCGCGAGGCTGGCCACACGAGTAGTGCGGCCGAGCACGGCGGAAGAATGTTTCGGCGTGGTACGTTCCGCTCGATATGAATGGCAGCAGCGCGGTCGGCCTGAAGAAAGTTGGCGTCGCACTTGCGGCGATTCTTCTCCTCTTCGTGGTCGTCGCCCTCATCGGCGAGCGCTACGGCAACCGCAGCCCGGCGCCGGAGCGGCGACGAGGACCGCTACCCGTTTGCGGTCGCTATGACCACTGCACGGAGCGCTAGCCGCTATTGGGAGCGCGCAGGTAGAGGTAGGTTTGCGGGCGGACGAGCACTGCCCATAAGAGGCCGAGGCTGTGCCAGGACGTGCGGTTGCAGCCGACCTCGAGCTCGACGGTGCCGCCGCGCTCGACGGAGACGGTGATCGCCGGCGTTTGGCACCAGTCGATCTTGGCGGCGACCTCGTGGAAGCCCGGCTCGACGGGAAATTCGGCGACCTTGCCGTGCGCGACGGCGCCCACCGGCTTTCCGTCGACGAGGATCTTGAAGCTGCGCAGCACGTTGACCGCCTGGCGCGTGCGCGTGATCTTCAGCGTTCCCATGAATCCTTCCTATGCGCCAAAGCGGCGCCAGTAGCCAGCCGGCGTGGCCGTTGCGGCCACAACGTGGGACGCGATCAGTCGTGCGGCATCGTCATGTCGGGGTGCGAGCAAGTCCACTTGTTGCCGGCGCCGCAGCCGCAATGATCGCCCAAGACCGCGCAGCTCACGGGTGGGCACGGATCGCCCTCGTCGACCGTGTCGGGGCACATGTTCATCGAGAGGTCGGGGCGATCGCCGCCGTCGCCGGGGCCGCCGTCGCCGGAGCCGCCGTCGCCGGAGCCGCCGCCGCAGCCGGCGAGGGCGAGCGCGATCAGGATCACGAAGGCTGAGAGGATTCGCATGCGGGCGGCCTACGCAAGCGCCATGCCGCGCGGGAGAGGTTGTTGCTAGAGATCTTCGACGGCGAAGAGATCGGCCGTCGTCGGCGAGGCGAGCGACGTGAAGCTGGCGCCGCCGTCGTGGGTGACGAGCAACGTGCCGGCGGCACCCGCGGCCCAGCCGGTGTCGTCATCGTCGTCCGAGAAGCCGATGGTGGCGAGCGCGGCGCCGACGCCGCTCGCCGACGCCGACCAATGCGCGCCGGCGTCGACGGTGCGCCACACCAGGCCGCCCGCGCCGACGGCGACGGCGCGCGAGGCGTCATCGGAGATCGACAGCGCCGTGAGCGCGCCCGGCGCCGTTGCCAGCGGCGCCCAGGTCGCGCCGTCTTGCGTGCCGAGGACGAGGCCGCCGTCACCGACGGCGAAGCCGGCGCCGGCCGCGCCGCTCCAGCGCACCGCGCGCAAGTCGGCCGATGCCAGTGACGCGGGCGCGCCGAAAGTAGTGCCGCCGTCGGTCGAGCGCAAGAGCACGCCGCCGGCGCCGACGACGAAAGCGCGCCCGTCGACGTTCGACAGGGCGACGCCGCGCAAGTCGGCGCTGGTGCCGCTGGCGATCGCCGCCCAGTGCCCGCCGCCGTCGACGGTGCGCAGGATGACGCCGGCGTCGCCGACCGCGAGGCCGTGATCGACGTCGGCGAAGGCGAGCGCGCGCAGCGGCGAGCTCACGCCGCTCGACTCCGCCGTCCAGGTCGCGCCGCCGTCGTGGGTGCCGATGATGGTGCCGTCGGCGCCGGCCGCCCAGCCGTCGAGGTGACCGACGCAGGTGAGCGCGTAGAGATCGTTCGCCGTCGGCGCCGCGTGCGCGGCGAAGTCGAGGCCGTTCGCCGACGAGAGCAGGGTACCCTTGGCGCCGGTGAGCCACGAGGAGCCGGTGCCGCCGCCGGCGCCGCCGGTGCCGCCGCCGCCCGCAGTTCCGCCGCCGCCGCCCGTCGGCTGCGGAGTCGTCGTGCCGCCGCAGCCGGCGGCCAGGACCAAAGCGAAGAGGAGAGCGTTAGAAGATTTCATGGCACTACCTTTCCCCTCGAGGGTAAGGGGCGCGCGCGCCGAGGGCCATGATCCGGCGCGGTCACAATCGTTTCCAACGGGGCAACGCACGTGACGAGCGACGCCGCGCAATTCGAGCCCGCTGCAAGCAAAGTAATCGAAACTGCATTTTGTTCGTCCACGGCAAAGGGCGCGATGTGATATCGGCAGTGAATCTTACAATGTTTACAAATATACGAAAATAAACGAGATTTTTATTGATCGCGAACCGGTATCGGGTTATTTCGAATGCATGAGATTCATTCGTCCCGTACTTTCGATTTTGGTTTCTGCAATTCTCGCCGGCTGCGGCGGCGCCGCTACCAGCGGCACCGGCACCGGCGGCAACGGCGGCGCGGGCGGCGGCGGGGCGACCGGCAGCGGCACCGGCACCGGCGGCAACGCCGGCCCGCTCCTGCCCGCGGACGCGCAGGTCGGCACGTACATCGCGCTCGGCGACTCGATC
>DASXOU010000806.1:0-8443 GCA_036494045.1 Polyangia bacterium
GGTTCACGATCACTGAGGAGAACAGACTGACATGTCGACGAAGATCACTCGAGTGCACGCCCGCCAGGTTATCGATTCGCGCGGAAATCCTACGGTGGAAGCCGATGTTTACGTGGGCGGAGGAGTGCGCGGTCGCGCCGCGGTGCCATCGGGCGCGTCGACGGGCGAGCACGAAGCGCTCGAGCTGCGCGACGGCGACAAGGACCGCTTCGGCGGCAAGGGCGTCAAGGTCGCGTGCGAGAACGCCGAGCAGCGCATCGGCGAGACCATCGTCGGGCTCGAGGCGCTCGACCAAGCGGGCATCGACGAGGCGATGATCGAGCTCGACGGCACCGAGAACAAGTCGAAGCTCGGCGCCAACGCCATGCTCGGCGTCTCGATGGCGGTGGCGCGCGCCGCCGCCGACGAGTGCGGCATGCCGCTCTATCGTTATCTCGGCGGCGTGGCGGCGACGCGCTTGCCGGTGCCGATGATGAACATCATCAACGGCGGCCGTCACGCCGACAACAACGTCGACATTCAAGAGTTCATGGTGATGCCGGTGGGCGCGCCGACGTTCAAGAAGGCGCTGCGCTGGTGCGCCGAGATCTATCAGACGCTGAAAAAGACGCTGCACGACAAGGGATTGTCGACGGCGATCGGCGACGAGGGCGGATTCGCGCCCGACCTGAAGTCGAACGAAGAAGCGGTCGAGGTGATCCTGGAGGCGATCGACAAGGCCGGCTACAAGGCGGGCAAGGACGTGTCGATCGCCATCGACGCGGCGGCGTCGGAGATGTGGCAGAAGGACAAGGGCGGTTACGTGTTCTGGAAGTCGGACAAGGGCAACGTGAAGAAGCCGTCCGACATGGTCGCGTTCTGGAACGCGTGGGTCGAAAAATATCCGATCATCTCGATCGAGGACGGGCTCGCCGAGGGCGATTGGGACGGCTGGAAGCAGCTGCAGGCGCAGCTCGGCGAGCGCGTGCAGCTCGTCGGCGACGACCTGTTCGTCACCAACGTGAAGTTCCTCGAGCGCGGTATCAACGAGGACGCTGCCAACGCGATCCTCATCAAGCTCAACCAGATCGGCACGCTCACCGAGACGATGGCGGCGATCGAGCTGGCGTCGTCGGCGGGCTGGCGGTCGGTGGTGTCGCATCGCTCGGGCGAGACCGAGGACACGTTCATCGCCGATCTGGCGGTGGCGTCGCGCTGCGGGCAGATCAAGTCCGGCGCGCCGGCGCGCTCGGAGCGCGTCGCCAAGTACAATCGCCTCCTGCGCATCGAAGAGGAGCTCGGCGGCGCCGCCCGCTTCGGCCTGTAGGCGAGATCGCTACGCGCGCAGCCGCGCGACGAGGCGTGCGCGCGCGGCCGGCCATTCCGACGCCAACATCGAGTAGAACGCCGTGTTGCGGATGCCGCCATCCCACGCGGGCCCGTGCGCGCGCAACACGCCGTCGAACGTGCAGCCGACGCGCTCGATGTTGGCGCGCGAGCGGGCGTTGCGCGCGTCGGTCTTGAGCGTCAGCCGGCGGATGCCCCATACGTCGAAGGCGTGATCGATCATGAGCAGCTTGGCCTCGGTGTTGACGTGCGTGCGCTGCGCGTCGACGGCGAGCCAGGTCCAGCCGATCTCGACGGCGTCGGGCGCGCGCGGCAGCGGCGGCACCGGCGCCATCGGCCACTTCCAATGCTCGATGTTGCCAAACCGCGTCGAGCCGACCACGCGCCCGCGCGCTTTGTCGACGGTGGCGAACGGGACGGCGTTGCCGCGCGCCGCGTCGGCGAGCGCCTCGTCGACGTAGCGACGCATCGCCTCGGCGCCGTCCGGCACCTGCGTCAGCCCGAAGGTGTCGCGCGGCCCGGCGGCGGCAGCGACGAGCCCATCGACGTGATCGTGCGAGAGCGGCTCGAGGCGCACCCGCTTGCCGTCGAGCGTGAGGGGAAAGAGCGCGTCCATGCCCGAATGGTCGCGCGCTGGTGGTCCATTGAACAGCGCCAGTTTCACGAAATCGAACGGACCAGCGATCGTGGACGATTCGAATCCAAATTCTCTGAGCAGGTACGCCGATCACACGACGATCCTCGCCACTGTGCTAGCGTCCGCGGAGTCAGGGGGCTGACATGCGCAGGTCGTTGTCCGTCGTATTCGCCGTGATCATGCTCGTCTGCGCCGCGTCGCGCGCCGACGAGCCCGACGCCAAGACGCTCTACGAGCGCGGCAAGACCATGTTCGCGCTCGGCCGCTTCGCCGACGCCGCCGACTTGTTCGAGCGCGCGTTCGAGAAGAAGCCCGATCCGGCGATGCTGTTCAACGCGGCGCAAGCGCATCGCCTCGCCGGCAACAAAAAGAAGGCGCTCATCCTCTATCAGAACTACGCGCGCCTCTACGGCGAGCAGTCGAACAACGACGAGGTCGAGCGGCGCATCAGCGAGCTGCGCATCGCCATCGGCGCCGACGAAGCGGCACATCCGACGCCGGCGCCGCCCGAGCCAACCGCGACGACGGAGGCTCCGCCGGCGCCGACCGTTGCGCCGGTCGTGGTCGCGCCGCCACCGACGACGACCGTCGTCCGCGAAGCGCCGCGCAAACGACGCGCCTGGGTCTGGGGAGTCGTCGCCGGCGGTGTCGTCGTCGTCGGTGGCGCGATCGCGCTCGGCATCGTGCTCGGCTCGTCGCATCAAGCGCCCGCGGTCACGCTCGGCACGGTGAGCGCCAACTGATGCGCGCCGCCATCTTCGCGGTCGCCTGCGTCGTCGCCGCCGGCTGCGTCACCAAAGACAAATGCAAGCAGGACACAGTGCTCGTATCGACGACGTTCGACAGCGTCGCCGCCGCGGCCGACGAGCTCGACGTGGTCGTGCAGCTCGATCAGCAAGCGATGATGACGGCGACGCTGCCCGGCCCGGGCGGCCACGCGTCGGGCAACATCGAGGTCGACTTCCCCGGCGGCTATCACGTCGGCTCGACGCTGCAAGTGAGCGTGAGCGCCAGGCTCGCCGGCGTCGTCGTCGCGAACGGCGAATCCTCGGCGACGCTGGCCGCGGGCTGCGGCACGCTCGCCCTCGACGTCGTCAGCAGCGGCAGCGACGGCGGCGGCGACGGCGGCGCGCCCCCGGATCTCGGCATGGCCGACATGATCATGCTGCCGGTCCCCGCGATCGCCGCCAAGCCCGATCTCGTCGGCTTCACCACGTCGCTCGACGGCAGCGGCTCGACCGACTCGCTCGGCGACACGCTCACCCTGACCTGGACGATCGACGCCGTACCGACCGGCAGCGCCATCACCACGGCCGCGCTGTCCTCGACCTCCGCGAGCAAGGTCACCTTCGAGCCCGACCGCGGCGGCGTCTACAAGATCGCGCTGACCGCCGCCGCTCCCGACGGGCGCACCGCCACGATCACCAGCAACGTCACCGTCCCGACGGTGCCGCTGTTCTACGTGCGCGCGGGCGAGACGACGACGACCTCCTCTTTTGGTGCGCACGTCTTCGCTTCCGACGGCACCGGTGAACACGCCATCGGATGCGACGTCAAGAGCGACGGCGGCATTGATGAGAGCAGCATCCAAACCCTCCCTTTCGTCGGCCACGCTTGGGAACCGCCCACGCTCGGCACCGCCCAGCCGCTTTACGCCTTCCTGGCGTTCGTCGACACGAGCAGCCCGCCGGCGATGGTCGTCGGCTCGATTGCCACGAACTGCACGACGTCGCCTCCGATCCGCGTCGACAACAACGTCTTCAACGATCACATCCCAGTGACGGCGCGGTTCTCGCCGGATGGCACGCGCATCGTCTACGTCGACATGCCTGAAGACTCGAGCCAGGGGACGTACCGACTCGTCACCGTTGCGGTCGATGGCGTCGGTCCCAAGCACGTCGTTCGCAGCGACGGATATTTCGGCTTCACGCCGGCCATCTGGCTCGACAACCAAACCGTTGCCTGGCTCGAGCGCGACACCAGCGACTTCAACCCCTTCACGATCTACTCCGCGCCCGACGCCAATGCCGCCGGCGATCCGGCAAGCAACATGCGGACGCAGGTCCTGCGCTGCGACCAGTCGACGACCTCGACGCATCTTGCCGAGATCAACCAGTTCGAGATGAGCCCGTTCGGGATGATCGTCGCCGGCAGCACGTCGACGCGCGACGTCCTCGAGCCGCCGCCGTTTCCCGCGGTGAACATCTACAGGCTCGCCACGGGCGACTGCTCGATCGCGAATCCGAATGCGAAAACGATGGCCGCCGAGCCGATCGGCGGCCTGTCGTGGGACTTTTCGCTCTCGCCCGACGGCCTCACGATTCTATTTTCGAGCACGCACACGGAGGCCGTTCCCGACGGCGGGCTCCCCGAGCCGCAAACCGACATCTTCCTCATGCCGAGCGACGCCAGTGCAGCGCCGCAGAAGATCGCCGGCGATCCGCTCTACGACGACACCAGCCCGCGCTACATCGCCGGCGGCCGTCAATTCACCTGGTCACGCACACAGCGCAACCGCGACATGGTGGCCGACACGCCGGCGGTCATGATCGCCAACGCCGACGGAACCCACGTGCATGCATTCGTTCCAACGCCCGCCAGCGGCGAGCGCGTAATCGCCACCGAGATCGGCGCCAATCGGGGTTACGACTGCTCCGGAGTGCCCGGCACGGCGGGTGCGACCGCGACCACCGCGTTCATTGGAGCCCTTGCGCTTCTTCTGTTGGCGTTGCGTCCGCGCCGGCGCGGCTGAGCTACTTCGCAATCACGCGATCGGCCGTGAATTTGAAGCCACTCGAGAAGGTCGCCTTGTCGAGGCAGCCCGGAAATGCGGCGCCGCCCGTGCAACCAGTGACATTCCGCCCCGTCACCGTCAGCGTGTAGCTGTTGCCGTCGGTAGAGCCGTCCGGCTGCGTCTTGTTGATCGCCGTACCCAATATTGTCGTGCAGCCATGCACGAGCGCATCGAGCAAGTGATCGGTGGCCGTGTAGCCTTCGAAGCAGGTGAGCCCGGTCAGCGACGACGGCATCAACACCGCCGCCAGCGATGATGCCGAGATGTTGCCGCACACGTGCCCGCCCGAAAGCACCGGGAACGACTTCAGTGTCGGGTCGAGGTTCTCGGTCGCAAGGTGACCCGGCGTCGCGCCCGAAGACGACTTCGGCGTCGTAGCGGCTTCGTCGCTCACGGCACCGATCGTCGCGCTGTACATCGTGAGGGTCGCAGGCGAACCGCCGAGGACCACGTGAAGCACGAGCGTGCCCGGATTGGCGGTCAGCGCGCTCGCGTTGAACTGGGCGTTGGTCAACGACGTAAGAGGATTGCGCGACCCATCCACGGACATCGGATCGGTCGTGTACCACCAGTCGAGATCGTTGGTTCCGTCGTAGCCGGTGCCGCTCACGAGCGACGCGTTTAGGAAGCCGAGTGAAAACGGATTCATCGTCTTCGTGCCCGTGAGATCGTCGAGCCCAACGAACTTGATGACGATGTTGATCATGCCGTTCTGCACGTTCGTCTTCAGGCTGCTCGTGATGCTCGATTGTGCCAGCGACTTGATCCCGCCGCCGAGCCGGTTCGGACTGCAGACCGTCGCGTCGTAATACATATCGAGCGAGTTGGCGCGCTGGTCCTGCTCGAACTTGCACGCGCTGTCGCAGCCGTCGAGGTTCGCGGTGTTGCTGTCGTCGCACTGCTCGGTGTCTTCGCGAATTCCGTCGCCGCAGACGATGAAGTGGCAGTGCGAGTCGCAGGTCTTGCCGCTGACCACTTCACCGGGCGGATCGCAGTTCTCGGTGCGCGTATCGACCACGTGGTCACCGCACGTCGAGGTCTGGCAGATCTTGTTGATGCAAACGTTGGTCGTACCGCAAGCGGTGCCGTCAGATTCGGGCGTGCCCGGATCGCACTTCTTGCCCATGCCGCCGTTGGTCGCCGTCACGGCGTCGCAAGTTTCGACGCCGTTGCAAGCGTTGCCATCGGCGCACGCGGCCGCGTTGGCGCACGAGAATTTGCAGTTCGACTCGCAGCCGCTGTTCGGACCGTTCTCCGCGCCGAAGTCGCAGTCTTCGCCGGTCTCGACGATACCGTTGCCGCACATCGCCGACGGCGACGCGCACGATCCATTGTTGCAAATGAGGCCGGCTCCAGTCGCGCCACACGACATCCCGTTGAGCGATGTGTCCGCGACGGCCATGCACGCGTGCGCCGTACACTGGAACTTCTCGCAGTCCGGCGGCGCGCCGCAGTCCATCGTCGGAACGACGCACGCGAACTTGCACATCGCGTTGCAACCGTCGCTCTTGGTGCCGTTGAGGCCGCCATCATCGCAGTCCTCGCCGGGCTCGACGATCATGTTGCCGCACACCGGCATCGTGCACATGCCCGTCTTGCAGTAATCGTTGCCGGTGCCACACATGCTGCCGTCGCCGAGCGGTGTGCCTGCCGTGCAGGTGTGGCTGGCGTCGTCGCACGTGCCCTGCCCCGCGCACGCGTCCATCGGCGTGCAGTTGCGCGTCGGATCGCTCGACACGCACGAGAACTCGCAATTGCTGTCGCAACCATCGCCGTCGATTGCGTTGCCGTCGTCGCATTCCTCGGGCGGCGTGGTGATGCCGTCGCCACAGCGCGCATCGACGCAGGTGCCGCCACGACAAAGCTTGTCGTCACCGCACGTGGTGCCGTCGGATGGAGCCGTGCCTGGCGCGCAAGAGTGGTTGCTGCAGGTTTCGCTGCCGTTGCAGACGTTGCCGTCATCGCAGTCCTGATCCCCGTCGCAAGCGAAGCGGCAGAACTCGCTGCACGGATCGCCGGGTGTGCCGTTGGCGGCGCCGTCGTCGCAATCCTCGGTCGCCGGGTCGACGACGCCGTCGCCGCAGCTACCCATGTCGTCGCCGTTTCCGCCGGTTCCCAGATCGTCGAGCCCCTGAACCTTCGACGAGCAACCCGCAGCGCAGAGCAAAGCCAAGGCGACGGTCAAACGCATGGACACCCCTCCGTCGCGGCCCTTGTACGACGAAACGCCCCTACCCTTCCACGACAATCGCCGTCGGGAAAGTTGGACGCCTTGCCGCGCCGCATTATGAAGGAGGCATGGACGCGCTCGCCTGGAGTCGCTTCCAGTTCGGCTTCACCATCACGTACCACTACCTTTTTCCCCAGCTCACGATGGGGCTGGCCCTCCTCATCGTCGTCTTCAAGCTGGGCGCGCTGCGCACCAGCGACGGGCGCTGGCACGACGTCGCCCGCTTCTTCGCGCGCATCTTCGGCCTCAACTTCGCCGTCGGCGTCGTCACCGGCGTGCCGATGGAGTTCCAGTTCGGCACCAACTGGTCGCGCTTCTCCGGCTACGCCGGCGGCGTCATCGGCCTGACGCTCGCGCTCGAAGGCATGTTCGCCTTCTTCGCCGAATCGGCCTTCCTCGGCCTCTTCCTGTTCGGCGAAAAGCGTCTCTCGCCGCGCGCGCACCTCGGCGCCGCCGTCATGCTCTTCGTCGGCTCGTGGTGCTCGGGCTACTTCATCATCGTCACCAACGCCTTCATGCAGCACCCCGTCGGCGCGCGCCTCGGCCGCTCGGGCGCGCTCGAGCTGGCCAACGCCTGGGCCTACCTCTTCAACCCGTGGGCGATCTGGGAGTACGCCCACACCATGACCGCCGCGGTCATGACCGGCGCCTTCGTCGTCTGCGCCGTCGCCGCCGCCTGGCTGCTGCTCGGCCGCCACCTCGACCACGCGCGCATCGCCTTGCGCGTCGGCGTCATCACCGCCGCCGCCGCCTGCGTGCTGCAGCTCTTTCCCACCGGCGATCGGCACGGCAAGCTCGTCGCCGAATATCAGCGCCCGTCGCTGGCGGCCATGGAAGGAAAGTTCGCCTCGTCGGCGCGCGCCGAGCTCGCCCTCATCGGCCAGCCCGACCTTCCCAACCGCCGCCTCGACAACCCCATCGTCGTGCCCGGCGCGCTCAGCTTCCTCGCCTACGGCTCGTTCGGCGCCACCGTCTACGGCCTCGACGACTTCCCGCGCGATCAATGGCCCGACAACGTCGAGCTGCTCTACTACAGCTATCACGTGATGGTGGGCCTGGGCACGATCCTCACCGCCATTATATTGGCAGCTCTGCTATTGCTTTGGCGGGGACGCCTCGAGCGCGCGCGCTGGCTCTTGTGGCTGCTGCTCCTCGCCTGGCCCTTTCCGTACATCGCGACCACCGCCGGCTGGATGACCGCCGAGCTCGGCCGCCAGCCGTGGCTGGTCTACGGCCTGATGCGCACCGCCGACGGCAGCTCGCCCAAGCTCGCCGGCGGCACCGTCGCCTTCTCGACGATCGGCTGGCTCGGCCTCTACCTTGTCGTCGGCGTCGCCTTCTTGGCGCTGGTCGCGCGCCAGCTCGCGCGCGGCCCCGCCGTCGAGGGGCACTAGCATGATCTACGGCATCTGGTACGCCGTCGTCGTGCTCATGCTGACCACCTGGGTCGTGCTCG
>DASXOU010000807.1:0-19068 GCA_036494045.1 Polyangia bacterium
CCGGCGCGCGCGAGGTCCTCGCCGTCGATCGCAGCGCCAGCGCGCTCGAGGTTGCACGTGCGCTCGCTCCGCCGCTGAAGACGGCGCGCTGGGAGCCGGCGCGCGCGCTCCCCGACGGGCCGTTCGACCTCGTGCTCGCCGGCCACGTGCTCAACGAGCTCTTCGGCGATGATCTGGCGGCGCGCGCGGCGCTCGTAGAGTCGATGCTCGCGCGCACGGCCGCCGGCGGATTCGTCGTCCTGATCGAGCCGGCGCTGCGCGAGACCTCGCGCGCGCTGCTCGCGCTGCGCGACCGGCTCGTCGCCGGCGGCGTGGTCGTACGCGCGCCCTGCCTCTATCGCGGCGACTGCCCGGCGCTCGTGCGGCCGGGCGATTGGTGCCACGCCGAGCGCGACTGGACGGTGCCGCCCGTCGTCGACGAGCTGGCGCACGCGGCCAAGCTGCATCGCGAAACGCTCAAGATGAGCTACCTCGTCCTCGCCGCGCCGGGCGCGCCGTGGCCGTCGCTCCCCGAGGGCCGACTGTTTCGCATCGTCTCCGAGCCGCTGCCGCAAAAAGGGCAGCATCGCTTCGTCGGCTGCGGCCCCGAAGGTCGCCTGCCGCTGGTCCTTCCGCACAAGCACGTCCGCGAGCACAACCGCGCCTTCGTCGACCTCGCCCGCGGCGACGTCATCCGCGCCGACCACGCCACCCCCCGCGCCGACGGCCTCCGGCTCGACGCCGATTCGCGCGTCGAACGGCTCACGACAGCCGATCGCCCGCTCCCTAATCGAAAGTAAGTACAAAGACTTATCAGGTAGTCGCTTGACTAAACCAACCGGTCAACTATTACATCCCTCGCCATGGGACGCGTCAGCACCGCCCGCCAACGACTGATTGACGCCACCATCGAGCTCATCTGGACGGAGAGCTACGGCGCCGTCTCGGTCGACGCGATCTGCGGCCGCGCCCACGTCAAGAAGGGCAGCTTCTACCACTTCTTCAAATCCAAGGACGAGCTGGTGGTCGCCGCGCTCGAGGCGCACTGGCAGTCGCGCCAGCCGCAGCTCGAACAGATCTTCTCCACGTCGAATGCTCCGCTCGATCGCCTGCGTGACTATTTCGCGAGCGTCAATCAGCGGCAGACCGACCTCGCCAAGAAATTCGGCCGCCCGCCCGGATGCCTCTACGGGAAGGTCGGCATCGAAGTCGGCGCCGACGGAGAGATCGGCAAAAAGGTGCAGGCGATCATGGCCGCCTACGTCGCCTATTACGAGCGCGCGCTGCTCGACGCCGCGGCTGCCGGCCATCCCATCGTCGACATCCCCGGCAAGGCGCGCGCGCTGTTCGCGTTCATGGAAGGCGTGCTCACGCAGGCGCGCATTCAGGACGACTACGAGATCATGAAGAACCTCGGCAAGAGCGCCTTCCGCTTTCTCGGCCTCGACGAAGCGAGGGCGGCCTAGCGATGTGGATCGTAGAGCTGGCGCTGCGGCGCCCGTACACCGTCGCGGTCATGTCGATCCTCATCCTCGTGATGGGCGTCCTGTCGCTGACGCGCTCGGTGGTCGACATCTTCCCGACCATCGACATCCCCGTCGTCGCCGTCGTCTGGAGCTACGACGGCCTGCAGGCCGAGGACATGGAGCGCCGCATCGTCATCATCGCCGAGCGTGCCTACTCGTCGACGGTCAACGGCATCGAGAAGATCGAGTCGAGCTCGATCCCCGGCGTCGGCCTCATGCGCATCTACTTCCAGCCGGGCACCGACATCGGCGCGGCCATCGCGCAGATCTCGTCGGTGTCGTCGACGCTCTTACGGATCGCGCCGCCGGGGACGCCGCCGCCGGTCGTCATGCAGTTCAATGCGTCCAACGTTCCCGTGGCGCAGTTGACGGTTTCGTCGGACCGGCTGCCCGAGCAACAGATCTTCGACTACGGGCTCAACTTCATCCGCGTGCGCCTGTTCACGATTCCGGGGCTGGCGACGCCGGCGCCGTTTGGCGGCAAGCGGCGCCAGATCAACGTCGACGTCGATCCGGTGGCGCTCTCGGCCAAGGGGCTGTCGCCGGCCGACGTGGTCAGCGCGCTGACCAGCTCGAACGTCATCTTGCCGTCGGGCACGGCGCGCATCGGCGACCGCGAGTACAGCGTGGTCATGAACAGCTCGCCGTCGGCGGTCGAGCAGTTCAGCAAGATCCCGGTCAAGGTCGTGGGCGGGCAGCCAGTGCTGCTCGGCGACGTGGCCAAGGTGGCCGACGCCTTCGCCGACCAAGAGAACATCGTCCACGTCGACGGAAAGCGCGCCACGTATCTGGCGATCCTGAAGCACGCCGACGCCTCCACCATCGCCGTCGTCGAGGCCACGCGCGCGGCGATGCCGCTCATCAAGCAGACCGCGCCCGAGGGGCTCGAGCTCAAGATCGACTTCGATCAGTCGCTGTTCGTGCGCGGCGCCATCAAGAGCGTGCTGCGCGAGGCGATCATCTCGTCGATCCTGGTGTCGCTGATGATCGCGCTCTTCCTCGGCAGCTGGCGATCGATGGTCATCGTGTGCACGTCGATTCCGCTCGCCATCTTTTGCTCGATCATCGGCATGCATCTTTGGGGGCAGACGATCAACATCATGACGCTGGGCGGGCTCTCGCTCGCCATCGGCATGCTCGTCGACGACGCCACCGTCGAGGTCGAGAACATCCATCGCAACCGCGGGCTTGGTAAGCCGCTGACGCGCGCCATCCTCGACGGCGCCAGCCAGATCGCGACGCCGGCGATCGTGGCGACGCTCTCGATCTGCATCGTCTTCTTCCCGGTCGTGCTCTTGTTCGGGCCGGCGAAATACCTGTTCGTGCCGCTGGCGCTCGCGGTCGTGCTGGCGATGCTCGCCTCCTACGTGCTTTCGCGAACGCTGGTGCCGACGCTGGCGCGCATGCTGATGGCGTCCGAGCATCACGGCGAGCCGGGCGCCGATGCGAGCGGGTGGACGCGCTTTGCCTGGCGCTTCAACGTGACGCGCGATCGCTGGTTCGATCGCTTCCAGAACTTCTACGGCTCGATCCTCGAGCTCCTGTTGCACCACCGGCTCTTCGCCATCGTGGCGACGGTGATCATCGCCTTCGCCTCGTTCGGCCTCGTCTTCGTCGTCGGCACCGACTTCTTCCCGTCGGTGGACGCCGGCATCATGAAGCTGCACTTCCGCGCGCCGGCAGGCCTGCGCATCGAATCGACGGAGAAGAAGGTGCTCGCCGTCGAGGATCGCATCCGCTCGATCGTGCCTGCCGACGAGCTCGAGACGTTGAACGACATGATCGGCGTCCCCATCAACTACAACCTCGCGTTCGTGCAGACCGACAACCAGGGGCCGATGGACGCCGACATCCTCATCGCGCTCAAGGAGAAGCACCACCCGACGGCGGGCTACATGAAGCAGATCCGCGCGGCGCTGCAGCACGAGTTCCCCGATTGCAGCTTCTATTTTCAGCCGGCCGACATCATCACGCAGGTGCTCAACTTCGGCCTGGCGTCGCCCATCGACGTGCAGGTCGAGTATCCGAACCTGCAGAAGTCGTTCGAGGTGGCGCGCACCTTGCGCGACAAGATGAAGACCATCCCCGGCACCGCCGACGTGCACCTGGCGCAGGTGCTCGACTATCCGACGCTCAAGCTCGACGTCGACCGCGAGCGCGCGGCGCAGCTCGGCCTGTCGCAGCACGACGTCGCTTCGTCGATGCTGGTGTCGCTGTCGTCGTCGTCGCTGACGGCGCCGTCGTACTTTCTGAACCCGCAGAACAGCGTCAACTACACGGTCGTGGTCAAAGCGCCGCTGCAGAAGATTCGGACGGTGCCGAACCTCTTGTCGGTGCCGCTGACGCCGCCGTCGGCGGCGAACCTTCTGCAGCCGGGCGGGCTGGCGGCGCCGTCGAGCCTGCCGGAGGCGCCGGCGCAGACGCTTGGCAACGTCTCCTCGCTGTCGACGGAAGTGCGGCCCAATCAGCTCACGCACTACACGGTGCAGCGCGTGCTCGACATCGGCGCCAGCGTCGAGGGGCGCGACCTCGGCTCGGTGTCGAAGGACATCGAGTCCGCGATCAAGGAGCTCGGCCAGCTGCCCAAGGGCATGAAGATCACCGTGCGCGGGCAGAACGAGGTCATGAACCAGTCGTTCCGCATGCTCGGGCTCGGGCTCGTCCTGGCGGTGCTGCTCGTCTATTGCCTCATGGTCGTGCTCTACCAGTCGTGGCTCGATCCGCTCATCATCATCATGGCGGTGCCGGGCGCGCTCGTCGGCATCTTATGGATGCTGACGGTGACGCACACGACGCTCAACGTCGAGTCGCTGATGGGCGCGATCATGGCGGTCGGCATCGCGGTGTCGAACTCGATCCTGCTCGTCAACTTCGCCAACGACTATCGCGTCGAGAAGGAGCAGGCCTCGCCGCTGGAGGCGGCGCTGGCGGCGGGCAAGACGCGGCTTCGGCCCGTGCTCATGACGGCGCTGGCGATGATCATCGGCATGATCCCGATGGCGCTGGCGCTTGGCGAAGCGGGCGAGCAGAACGCGCCGCTCGGGCGCGCGGTCATCGGCGGGCTGGTGATGGCGACCTTCGTGACGCTGTTCATCGTGCCGGTGGTCTACACGCTCCTGCGCAAGGCGCCGCCGACGCAGCATCTCCTCGAGCAGCGCTTCCAACGCGAAAAAGCGGGCACCAATCCCGACGGCACCATGGACGAGTCGCACGAAAGGCACGTATGAGCGACGGTAGTCAAGACAGCAAGAGGACCGGCTGGGTCTACGTCATCGGCATCGTCAGCGTGCTCGCCGCCATCGTCGGCGTGGCGGTGATCGCGACCTCGCGTAAAGCCGAGGCCGAGCGCGAGGGCAGGGCGCGCACCGACGAGCAGGCCAAGGGCCCGCGCGTGCGCGTGGTGCGCGCGCAGATGTCGCCGCCGATCCGCAAGATCGAGCTGCAGGGCGAGGCGCGGCCGTTCTACTCGGCGACGCTCTACGCCAAGGTGTCGGGCTACTTGAAGGAGATGCGCGTCGACAAGGGCGACGTGGTCAAGCCGAACCAGATCGTCGCGGTGATCGAAGCGCCCGAGATCGATCGGCAGTACGAAGCGGCCGTGGCCGACGCGAGCTACAAGAAGGCCAACGCGCGGCGCGCCGCCGAGCTGGCCAAGCCGGGCGTGGTCTCGGCCGCCGAAGCCGATACACAGGTGGGCATGGCGCAGGTCGCCCAGGCGCAGGTGGCGACGCTGGCGCAGCAGAAGTCGTACGAAGTCTTGCGCGCGCCGTTCGCCGGCACGGTGACGGCGCGCTTCGCCGATCCGGGCGCGCTCGTGCAAGCCGCGACGGGCGCGCAGACCGGCGCGCTGCCTCTGGTGACCGTCGCGACGCCGGAAAAGCTGCGCGTGTACGTCTACGTGCCGCAGCACGACGCCGGGTTCGTCAAGGTCGGCGACAAGGCCGAGGTGATGATGCCGGATCGCGAAGAGGTGAAGATCGAGGGCCTGGTGGCGCGGCGATCGGACGAGCTCGATCCGCGCACGCGCATGATGCTGGTCGAGGTCGATCTCGACAATCGCGACGGCAAGATCGTCGCCGGCAGCTTCGTGACGGTGAAGCTGAGCTTCGCCACGACGCCCGAGATCGTGGTGCCGGTCGAGGCGCTGGTGATCCAGGGTAAGAACGCGTCGGTCTTCGTGCTCGACGGCGACACCGTGCACGCGCGGCCGGTCGTGGTCAGCGACAACGACGGCACCGTGGTGCGCCTGGCGCGCGGGCTGAGCGCGGGCGAGTTGGTGGCGCTGAACCTGGGGGACAACGTCGCCGATGGCGCGCGCGTGCAGCCGGTCGCGCCGCCACCGCCTTCGGGTGGTCGTGATGCCGCGGGCAAGTAGGCTCGTCGCCATCGTGACGCTGGTCGGCGGCGCGGCGAGCGCGCAGCCGCTGCCCAAGGTGCAGCCGCAGCCGTCGTCGATGACGCCGGCGCAGGCGATGCAGGCCGACTCGCTGTCGCCCGAGCTGCCGGCGGCCGAGGTGCTCGGGTTCGAGGCGGCGATCAATCGCTCGTTCGCCAAGAATCCATCGGCGGCGGTGGCGCTCGACGAGATCGCGCGCGCGCGCGCCATCGTCGAAGAGGTGCGCGCGGCGTCGCTGCCGACGCTGGCGCTCAACGGCGCCTACACGCGCGTCGAGCAGACCCGCGTGCTGGCGGGGACGAGCACGGTCGTGGTGCCCGCCGATCAAGTGAACGCGAGCTTGTTCTTCTCGGCGCCGCTGGTGGCGCCGTCGCGCTGGGTGCAGACCGCGCACGCCAAGGACAACGTCGACGTCTCGCGCCTGAGCGCCGAGGACGTGCGCCGCCAATTGGCGACGGCGACGGGCCGCACGTTCCTGCAAGTGATGACGCAGCACAAGGCGATCGAGGTGGCGCGACGCGCGCGCGACAACGCGCGCGCGCACTATCAGTTCGCGCACCAGCGCTTCGCCGGCGGCTACGGCACGCGCGTCGACGAGGTGCGCGCGGCGCAGGAGGTCGCCTCCGACGAGGCGCAGCTGCAGGCATCGGTGGCGAATCTGGCGCGCCTGCGCGAGGCGCTCGGCGTGCTCGTCGGCGAGGATCATCCGATCGACGTGCCCGAGGACGTGACGCTGCCGGGCGCGCCGGCGCTCGAGCAGTCGCTGAAGGACGCGGCCGAGCTGCGCAGCGACGTCGTCCTGTTCCGCGGGCGGCTCAAGGCGGCCGAGCACGTGAAGAAGGACGATTGGGCCGACTACACGCCGTCGCTGCTGTTGACGCTGCAGCCGTTCTTCCAATATCCGCCGACGTCGCAGCTCCCCGAGTGGGGATTTCAGGGGCAGCTGCTCCTGTCGTGGACCATCTACGACGGCGGGCTGCGCTACGGCCTGGCCAAGGAGCGCGCGGCGCTGGTGCGCGAGGCGCAGGCGAGCCTCGACGGCGGCGTGCGCCAGGCGCGGTCGGACGTGCGCACGGCCGACGAGGAGGTGCGGCGCGCGGCGGCGGCGCTGAAGGCGGCGCGCGACGCGGCCAAGCTGGCGGGCGAGGGCCTGTCGCTGACCAACCTCGCGTATCGCGCCGGCGCGTCGACGAACATCGAGGTCATCGACGCCGAACGAGTCGCGCGCGATGCCGACAGCGCGGTGGCGCAAGCGGAGGATGCGTGGCGCCAGGCCACGCTCGACATGTTGCTGGCGAGCGGGCGCTTTCCCGCGCGATAACAGCGATACAAGGAGAGCACATGCAGAAACGAAAGCTCGGTCGCGCACAGCTCGAAGTCTCCGCGCTCGGCCTCGGATGCATGGGGATGAGCGAGTTCTACGGCCCGCGCGACGACGCCGAGTCGATCGCGACCATCCATCATTATCTCGATCGCGGTGGGAACTTCCTCGACACCGCCGACATCTACGGCCCGTTCGAGAACGAGAAGCTGGTCGGGCGCGCCATCTCCAAAATGCGCGATCGCGTGGTCCTGGCCACCAAGTTCGGGATCGTTCGTGAGGCAAACAATCCGTCGGTGCGTGGCTTTTCCGGCAAGCCCGACTACGTGCAGCGCGCCTGCGAGGCGAGCCTTTCGCGTCTCGGCGTCGAGGTCATCGATCTCTATTACCTGCATCGTGTCGATGCGGCGACGCCGATCGAGGAGACCGTCGGCGCGATGGCGCGCCTCATCGAGCAGGGCAAGGTGCGCCACCTCGGCCTCTCGGAGGCCTCGGCCGAGACCTTGCGGCGCGCGTCGAAGGTTCACGCCATCACCGCGCTGCAGAGCGAGTACTCGTTGTGGACGCGCGATCCGGAGGACGACGGCGTGCTCGCCGCCTGCCGCGAGCTCGGCATCGGCCTCGTGCCTTACAGCCCGCTCGGGCGCGGCTTTCTCACCGGGCGCTTCCGCACCTTCGAGGATCTGCCGGCCGACGATTACCGGCGCCACTCGCCGCGCTTCATGGGCGCGAACTTCGCCAAGAACCTGGAGCTCGTGCGCGAGCTCGAGCGGCTCGCAGAGGAAAAGCGCGTGACCGCGTCGCAGCTGGCGCTGGCGTGGGTGCTCTCGCGCGGCGACGACGTGGTGCCCATCCCCGGCACCAAGAAGCGCACCTACCTCGACGAGAACCTGGCCGCGATCGAAATCCGCTTGTCGCCCGACGAGCTCGCCCGCATCGACCGCATCGCCCCCAGCGGCGCCGCCGCCGGCGCGCGCTACCCGGAGTCCATGAAATACGCCCGATAACCCCGGCCAGATTTACAGGGAGATCAGGAGATCAGGAGATCAAGAGGAGAAACAAAACATGATTGATCACCAAGTATGTTTGGTTCTCCTCTTGATCTCCTGATCTCTTGATCTCCCTGTGAATTTTGTCGGGCGCGCCTGTCGTCAGCCGTGGGTGACGGCGGCGACGAGGTCGTCGATCGACCATAGGGTCGCGGAGACCGAGGCGAACTGGATGGTGTCGCCGACGTCGACGGGGACGGCGCGGCCGTGCTGAAGCTTGATGCCGTTGAGCCAGGTGCCGTTCTTGCTGCCCGCGTCGCTCAGCGACGGCAAGCCGCCGCCCATGGCGAATACGGCGTGCAGCTTGGAAATCTTTCCGCTCGGCAGCACCACGTCGGCGCCTTCGCGGCCGATGGTGACCTCGCTGCCGTTAGACGGCTGCAGCGCGAAGATGTCGACCTCGTCGAGCTCGCTCTTGCCGCTCAAGATGTCCTGGCTGTCGCGGCTCGCGGTGTTCACGAACTCGGCGAAGCTGTCGAGCGCGTCGGGCGCGGTCAAGACGAGAAACCACTTGCCGTGACGCGTAGCGAACCCGTCGCGCCCCAGCGCCTCGAGCTCGCTCCTCACCTCGTCTACCTGCACGAGGGAAACTGTATCACTAATAGTGTCTTTCGAGGATGTACCAGCCGAACGCGCGCAGCATGACCTTGACGATCGTGTCCGGCAAGAGCGGCTCGGCCGCCTGCCACGCCGCTTCGACGAGCGCGCCCGCTTCGTCGGAGCACGCCTGCACCGCGCCGATCGACTCCAGCTGCTCGACGACGCGTGAGACGATCGCCGGATCGGTCGGATGCGACGCCAGCGTCGCCGCCAGCTCTTTGCGCCCGTCGGCGTCGAGCCGCGCCATCGCCTTGGCGACGGGCAGCGTGATCGCGCCGTTGGAGATGTCCTCGGCGCGCGCCTTCAGATCGTTCTTGAAGCCGCGCAGGTTGAGGACGTCGTCGATGATCTGGAAGGCGAGCCCGAGCGCCTCGAAGAAGCGGCCGACCGCGTCGATCTGCGCCTCGGTTCCGCCGCCGGCGACCGCGCCCATGCGCGCCAACGCCGCCGCCGGCGCCGCCGCCTTCAGCCGATGCTTGGCGCACACCGCGCGCTCGAGCTCGCGCGCGTCGCCGCTGTCGACGGCGCGCTGCAGCTGCGAGTCGAGCCCGTCGAGATCGATGGCCTGCCCGGCGTGACCGGCGCGCATCGCCTCGAAGTAGAGATCGTAGAGCCGCAGCTTGTCGTTCGCCGACACCTCGCTCGTGCGCAACAGGCGCTGCGTGATGAAGTATCCCGCCGTGCCCGAGTTGATGGCGAGCGGCTCACCATAGATGAGGTGCGCCGCCGGCCCGCCGCGCCGCACCGTCGACTTGTCCTCGACGTCGTCGACGATGAGCGACCCGACGTGCATGAGCTCGGGGATGGCCAGCCACTGCACGAACTTCCGCGAGTCGCCCTCGACCACGTCGCAGCAAGCGAGCGCGGCGTACGAGCGCCACGATTTTCCGCCGCGATCGGCGATCTCGCGCAGCGGCTTGAAGAGCGAGCGCGCGATCTGCTGCTTGTCGACGCCGTCCATGTACTGGTCGCGATCGTCGGCGGCGATGAGCTCGCGCACCTGGGCGTGCGTCGGCTCCATCGGCATCAGCGCCGCGACCGACTTGCGGACCTCCTCGCCGACGGCGGCGAAGAATTCGTCGAGGTCGCGCACCGGCTCGAAGCCCGAGCGCTCGATGTAGCCGATGCCGGTCACCGGCTTGCCACCGACGGCGCCGCGCACCTTGACGCGCCCTTCCCAGAAGGCGGGCTTGGAGATGCAGGTGATGAACTCTTGATCGGCGAAGGCAGCGTCGATGCAAAGCTCGATGTTCGCCTCCGGCACCGACAAGGTCCACGCCAGCGGATAATCGTAGAACGTGCGCGTCGAGCGCCACGGCGTCGACGGCGTGAACGCCATCGTCTTGTAGTCGTGGCGATAGCCCGCGTGATCGATGTGAATCGCCCACGCGCCCAGCACCTTCTGATCCTCGACGCGAACCAGCGCGTACGCCGACAATTCCTCGCCGTTGTCGAGCTGCACCGCCGCCCAATTCCACGCCACGTCGACGCGCGGCTCCGGCTTCGGCGCCGTTTTCGGGTCGATTCTTGGATCTGGTGCCGGCGCGTTCGCATCAAGATGCGGCCCGCCGAACTCGTGATCGTACCAACCCTGGCCCTTGGCGATCGGCTTCTGCGTCCCGCGGAACGTCACGTTGCCGTCGACGCGGCAGCGCGGGATGAAATAGTAGAACATGTCCTCGCCCGACGGCCCGCGCACCACGCCGTCGTCGCCGTGACGCGTGACCGGCTTCTCGGGATGGAACGTCAGCTCGCAGCCGACGCCCGCTTTCTTGTCCGAGAGCTGCAACAGATAGCTGCCGTCGTCCTTCTTCGAGTAGCGCGCGCCGGCGAAGTCGAGCTCGAAGCGGCGCTCGCCCACGTGCACCGGCCCGTCGAAGATGCGATCGGGCGCCGGCACCTTGCCGCGCTCGAGGATCTCGCTGATGGCGCGATTGAGCCGCGGATCGCGCGAGCCGCGCCCGTTCTTGATGCGCTCGAGGCCCATCTGCGGCGCCGAGGCGTCGACGAACGAGCGCGCGACGTACGTCTTGGTGGTGACGTCGCTCAACGCCCACGTGCACGAGTGCGCGTAGCGCGGCGCACCCGACTCGGTCTTGCCTTCGATGACGCGGAAGAACGCCGCGAACAGCGAGAGCTCCTGGCCGTCTACCGTTTGTACGTGCGTGTTGACGTACCACCACTCGGTGATCGACGAGCGATGAGGCAGGTCGTGAACTGCGAGATCGATCGGTCCTGCTGGGGGCCAGTCGGCGAACGTCGTGCGCTCCACTCGGTCACCTCGCGTTGCATCTAGTAGGTGCCGCATCGCGGCGGCCGGGGACAGTACTGCAGGTTAATAGTTTGTTTCCTCCGATTAGTTTGAGAGCACGGCCCGTGCCGCGTCGAAGTCCGCGGCCGGCGTGCTAGAGTTCGGCCGATTTGCGCGGCGCCATCGTGCGATTTCTCGCCCGTCCGACGGGACTTTGGGTCGCGGTTGCGGTCGGCGTGACGCTGGCTGCGCCGTCGTTGAGCACCGGCCTCAGTGCGGACGATTGGTTGCAGCACCTCGTCGCGCGCCAGTTACACCCGTTCGGGGGATTGCCCCACAGCCGATACGACCTCTTCTCGTTCGTCGGCCACGACCCGCGCGACACGCTGCGCGGGATCGACTCGGGCGAGCTGCCGTGGTGGACCGATCCGGCGGTGAAGCTGGCGTTCTGGCGGCCGCTGTCCTCGCTCACGCACGTCGTCGATTGGACGCTGTGGCCGAATTCGCTGTGGGCGATGCACGCGCAGAACCTGGTCTGGTTCGCGATCGCGCTCCTTGCCGTCGCCGTGTTCTATCGGCGCTTCTTCGCGGTCTTCAAGTTTGGGGGCGGCGCGGCCTGGGCCGGCGGCCTGGCGACCTGGCTCTACGCGATCGACGACGCGCACGGGCCGGCCGTCGGATGGATCGCGAACCGCAACGCGATGATCGCCGTCGCCTTCGCGCTGCCGGTGATGGTGCTGCACGATCGCTGGCGCCGGGAAGGCTGGCGCGCCGGCGCGTGGATCGCGCCGCTGTGGCTCGGACTCGCGCTCGGCGCCGGCGAATCGGCGCTGGCGGTGACCGCGTATCTCTTCGCCTACGCCGTGTGTCTCGACGAGCGCGGCAAGCTCGGCGCGCGCCTGGCGTCGCTCTTGCCCTACGTCGCCGTCGTCGTGGTCTGGCGCGTCGTCTATCACGCGCTCGGCTTCGGCACTGCGTGGTCGGGCGTCTATTTCGATCCGGGCGCGGAGCCGGTCGCATTTCTGCGCGCGCTGCCGTCGCGCGCCGCCTTCCTCATCGCCGGGCAGCTCTTCGGCCCGTGGAGCGATCTGGCGGCGGCGTGGCGCTTCGTCTCGCCGCACGCCGAGCGCAACGTGCTCGTCTTCTGCATCGTGGTGGTGGCGCTATTCGTCGCGCTCTTCGTGCCGCTGTGCCGCCGCGATCGGCTGGCGCGCTTCTTCGCCGTCGGCGCGCTCGCCGCCGTCGTGCCGGTGTGCTCGACGTTCCCCGCCGATCGGCTGCTCTGGTTCGTCGGTCTCGGCGCCATGGGGCTCATCGCGCGCTGGCTCGAGCTGCGCCCGCGCGCGTGGTGGTCGGCGATCGTGGCCGGCGTGCTCATCCTCGTGCACGTCGTCATGGCGGCGCCGCTCGCCGCCATGCGCTCGCGCTCGATGCTGACCGTGTCGGCGCCGCTCTACCGTGCCGACGCGACGTTGCCTTCGTCGCAGTCGCTGCGGGGCGGCACGCTGGTATTCGTCAACCCGCCGTCCGACATCTTCTGCGCGTACATCGTCCTCCTGCGCGCCTCGGAGGGGCGGCCGTTGCCGCCGACGCGCTGGCTCACCACCGGCACGAGCGACGTCACCATCACGCGGCTCGACGAGCACGCGCTGCGCGTGCGTCCCGACGGCGGCTTCATCCCCTTCGTCTCCGAGCGCATGTTGCGCCGCCTCGATCATCCGTTCGCGCGTGGCCAGACGATCCATCTGACCGGCGTCGACATCGTGATCGAGGAGGTCGAGCCCGACGGCCGCCCCGCCGAGATCATCGCGCGCTTCGAGCGCTCGCTCGACGACCCGGCGCTGCATTGGGCTGCGTGGCACGGCCGCGGCTTCGTGCCGTGGACACCGCCGCCAATCGGCGCGCGCGTCATCCTCCCCGGCACCGGCTTTCTAGAGGCCCTCTTCGCGAAGTAACAGAAACATCTCACAGCAAGATCAGAAGATCAGAAGGCCAGCTCCGAACAGTGTTCGTGTCTGGACTTTTGATCTTTTGAGCTTCCTGTAGATCTTCTGCTACGGCTGCGGGCGGCGTTGGCGGATCAGGCCCTCTTGCGCCGTCGACGCCACCAGCCGCCCGTCGCGCGTGAACACGCGCCCACGCGCCAGGCCGCGCCCGCCGTGCGCCGCCGGCGAATCCATCACGTGCAGGAGCCACTCGTCGACGCGAAACGGCTCATGGAACCACATCACGTGATCGAGGCTGGCGATCTGCATCCCCGGCGTAAACCAGCTCACCCCGTGCGGCAGCACCGCCGTGCCGATGAGCCCGTGGTCCGACGCATACGCGAGCAGGTACGGATGCAGCGTCGGATCATCGGGCAGCCGATCGACCGTCTTCAGCCACACCGCGCGCGCCGGCGCCTGCTTTTGCGGCACGAACGGATCTGCCGGCTCGACCGGCCGCATCTCGAACGGCCGATCCGCCGTCGCGCGCTGGCGGAAGAATTCGGGCAGCTCGCGCTTGTACTCCGCGATCAGCTGTTGCTCGGTCTTGAGCTCCTCGGGCGGCGGCACCTCGGGCATCGCGTCCTGATGCTCGAAGCCCGGCTCGTGCTTCTGGAACGACGCCGACATGTTGAAGATGGCCTTGCCGTTCTGGATCGCGACAACGCGCCGCGTGGTGAACGAGCTGCCGTCGCGGATGCGATCGACGTCGTACACGATCGGCCGATGCACGTCGCCCGGCCGCAAGAAGTACGCGTGCAGCGAATGGATCGCGCGCTCCGTCGGCACCGTCTGCACCGCCGCCGACAGCGCCTGCCCGAGCACCTGCCCGCCGAACACCGTGCCCCAGCCGAGATCCTGGCTCTGGCCGCGAAACAGGTTCTCTTCGATCTTCTCGAGCGCGAGGAGCTTGACCAGCTCGTCGAGGACTTTCGCCATCCGGCGATTGTAACTCGGCGGCGCTAGGCCGCCAGCGCCGACACGAGATCTTCCGACTCGCGCAGATCGTCGACGACCGAGTCGGCCACCGCCTGCGCCGCCAGCTTCATGCGCCAGGGCAGCCCGTTCGAGTAGAGCACGCGCCGCGTGAGCGGAAAGCGACAGCGCACCTCGAGCAGCAGCTCGGCGCCGGTCTCCTCCGCCGACAGGTTGAAGTCGGAGAGCACGACGTCGAAGACGATCTCGTCGAGATAGTGGCGCGCGTCGTCGATGCTGGTGGCGACGATGACGTGATGGCCGGCGCGCTGCAGCGCTCCCTGGTGCATGAGCGCGGTGCCCTCGTCGTTCTCGACCATCAAGATCATCATCGGCATCACCCGTCGATCTTGTCGTGTCTGACAACTTGCCGCAAGCGCATCGTTTGCACGATCACGAGGGCTGGCGCGGCTGCATTCCGGCGGCGCGATAAATGGCGTCGATGACGCGCATGTTGGCCACCGCCTCCGACGGCGGCGTCAGCGTCGGCGCGCCGCGCAAGACGGCGTCGCAGAAGGCCTGCAATTGGAACTCGTAGGTCGGCCGCTTCGACACGCGCTCGACGCGCCGCTTGCCGCCGGCGATGACGACCAGCTTGTGCCACAGCTGCGGCATCACCGGATTGTGGATGCGCACTTCGCCCTTGTCCCCGACGGCGCGCGCGAAGATGCGCAAGAGCGTCGACGACCACATCGAGCAGTGCACGACGCCGGTGTGGCCGCTCGGAAAGCGCAGCTCGGCGCGCATCGCGCGGTCGACGTCGGGCCGATGCAGCTTCGCCGTCGCCGAGACGACCTCGGGCTCTTCGCCGCCGAGAAAGCGCGCCAGGTTCACCGCGTAGCAGCCGGCGTCCATGAGCGCTCCGCCGGCGAGCGCTTGGTCGTAGCGAATATCGGAGAAGATCGGCAGCGGAAAGCACATCCAGGTCTCGACGCGCGTGATGCGCCCGATCTCGCCGGCGTCGAGGATCTCGCGCACGCGCGCGGCCAGCGGATGATAGCGACAGTGGAACGCCTCCATCACCACGCGGCCGCTCGTCGCGGCGACGGCGGCGACCTCGGCCGCTTCGTCGGCGTTGGCGGTGAACGGCTTTTCGCACAGGACGTGCTTGCCGGCCGCGAGCGCGGCGCGGGTCCACTTGCCGTGCAGCCCGTTGGGCAGCGGATTGTAAATGGCGTCGACGTCGCTGTCGGCGAGGAGCGCGTCGTAGCTGCCGTGCACGGTCGCGATCGCGTGCTTTTTGGCGAAGCGCGCCGCCTTGTCGCGATCGCGCGCGGCGACGGCGACGACGCGCGCATCGGCGACTGCTCGCGCCGGTCGGATGAGCGCGGCCGGCGCGATGCGCGCGGCGCCGAGTATGCCGAGGCGGAGCGGGGCGGCGGTGGTCATGGCGCCCCATCATAACGTCGCGCTACTGTGCGTCCATGGCCAGAGGCTTCCTCGTCGCTGCGCTGCTCGTGCTCGCCGCCGCCTGCGCGCGAAAAGCGCCACGCGACGGTGCCGCCGACGGTGGCTCCGTGCACGAGGGGCCGCGCGCCGAAGCGAGCGCGCTCGTCTGCGGCACGTTGCAAGGCTGCACCGACGCCTGCAGCGACGGCGATTGCGCCGCGCGCTGCGCGCTTCGGCTGACGCCGGCGGCGCGGCCGTTCTACGAGGCGCTGCAAGCGTGCGTGAAGCCCGCGTGCGCCGACGCCGACGCCGGCGCCGCGGCCTGCCGCGTGCCCAATTCGTTCGGCTGCAAGATGTGCGTGCTCGCGCACTGCGCCGCGCAAGCCTCGCGCTGCATGGCCAACTGACGCCGATTGTTTGCAGCTCGACGAGGTTGCTGCGCGCGACGAAATTCGCTACGGTGCCGTCGATGCGGTGGTTCCTCTTCGCCGCCCTCGTCGCGGGCGGCTGCTCGAGCTCCGGCTCGTCGGCGAACGGCGACGGCGGCGCGCTCGCCGAGGACGGCGCGCAATTCGTCGTCCAGCGCCAGTGTCCGACGTGCCATCAAGGCAGCGGCAAGGGCAAGCTCGCCGGCTCCGCGACGGCCGTCGCTGGAACCTTCGCCTACTCATCGAATCTCACGCCCGATCGCGTGAGCGGCATCGGCGGCTGGGCCGACGAGCAGATCATCCGCGCCATCCGCTACGGCTTCGACGACGAGAACGAAGAGCTGTGCCCGACGATGCCGCGCTTCGACACCATGAGCGACGAGGAGGCGCAGGCGATCGTCGCCTACTTGCACAGTCTGCCGTCGGTGTCGAACACGATCCCCGAGTCGTATTGCCCGCCGGTGAAGCCGCCGCCGGGTCCCGACATGGCGATGCCGGACATGTAGCGGTCGCGGCGCGCGCGCTGCCTAAAGAATGGGCAACCACCGCGCGACGCACCGGCAACGCCGTCGTTGCAGCAGATGCGCGGCTCGCGCGCGCCGAGAACACAGCTTATCCACAGCCCACTGTTGATGGGAAAGCGCGCGGCGAATCAGCCGCAGTGGCTCTCGACCGCCGACAAGACAGTCTCGATCTTCACGGGCTTGGGGATGAGCTCGCCGCCCATCGACTGCACCTTGCGGCGCGCGTTGCCGTCGGCCGAGATGACCACGACCGGGATGTCGGCGAACGCCGAATCCCGGCGCATCTCGTCGTAGAACTCGGGCCCGCTCATGACCGGCATCATTAGATCGAGCAGGATCACGCACGGCGTGGCGCCGCAGCCGCGCAGGCGCTCGAGCGCGTCCTGGCCGTTGGCGGCGGTCATCACGGTATAGCCTTCGTCGTGCAGGATGTCGGCGAGGGTCTCGCGGATCGATGGATCATCGTCGACGACGAGGAGCAGCTTGGCGGCGGTCTGCGAGCACATTGCGCTCTCAGCATACTACCGCATGTCGCCGCGCGACAGCCCCTAGCAACCGGTCGGGTGCCAACCGGACTCGACGGCGCCGTAGCTGCTCTCGTAGAGATCGAGGCCGAGCGTCGACGCTTCGGGCGCGCACAGCGGGCCGTAGGTGACGTAGCTGCACGACGGATTCGAGTTGTGCACGCAGTCGTAGTCTTGATCCATCTCGAGCGCGTCGGGATCGACGAGCGTCGTCAGATCCATGCGGCCGAGCGGCGCGTTGGCCGCGGCCGACGACGGATCGCGGAAGTATTGCACCTGGCCGCGCGGCGCGCCGTCTTGCGTCTCGTCGCTGAGATCGAACGGCGCGTGCGGGCCGCCGAGATCGTGCGAGTCGCGCCAGAAGCGCGAGGAGTCGGCGGGGACGTCCGCGATGTCGAAGGCGCCGCTGCCGCCGGCGGCGCCCTGATGATCGTTGGCGGCGACGAAGGCATCGTGCAGCGTCGGGTCCATCGACATGATCATGCGGTTGTACTCGCCGCCGCCGCAGCTGCCGGCGTCGCTGGCGGTGGCGCCTTGTCCGCCGGCGATGCGGTAGAGCCGCGTGACGCGGGCGAGGGCGGCGCTGCCGTCGCTGCCGAGGCGCGAGCCGTCGAGGCGCGCGGTCAGGGTGAGGAACACGTCGCGATCGGAGGGCGCGAGCGCGGTCCACAGATCGCAGACGCTGCCGAGCGTGGCACCGTCGAGGCCGTTCGATTGCGCGCCGGGATGCGCGTGCAGCCACGCGAGGTAGCTGGCGAGCAGGCGATCGCGATTGCCGTCGAGCGTGGCGGGCGGCAGCGCGCCGTCGGCGCCCGCGAGATCGGCGCCCGCGAGATCGACGTCGCCGAGATCGGCGCCGAGGGCTCCGCCGCCGAGGTCGACGCTGGCGGCGCCGTCGCCATTGCCGCTGCTGCACGCAGCCGCCGTCAGCGCCAAAAGCAGCGTCGCGGGCGCGCCGAATCGCATGACGGCAGCGTAACGCCCACGTGACGACTTTCGGGCGCTGGCGCACTGCGTCGAGAGCAGAACGATTAACCCGGTAAGTTTGTCGCAGCCTTGGGCTGCGGTGCTTATGATCGGTTCATGCGCAGGCGATTGCTCTTGATCGCGATTGTGGCCGGCGTCGGAACCCTCGGCGCCGGCGTCGCCGTTTCTTCGACGACGAACTCTCCGCAGCCGGAAGTGGCCTGCAGCGTCGCGCCCCAGCAGCCGTGCATGGCCGACGTCGACTGTGCGGTCTCGGGCGCCGTCTGCGACACCGTGTCGGGTTTCTGCGTTTGTCCGACGGACATGGGCCGCCCGGGCGATCTGGGAAACCAATTCGGCGACGGCGGCGGCGCAGACTTGTCGACGCCGGGCTCGGGCGGCGGCGGCGGCACGGGTGGCGGCACCAACGGCGCGCCGCCGGTGGTGACCGGCCAGACCGGCCCCGCCCGCAACGGCTGCTCGTACCTGCCCGGCTCGGCCTGGTAGCGCGGTTTACACGTACCCTCGTACCATGGTAACAAAGTACCATGGTCAAGCGAACCGAGGGCGAAATCGAGATCGAGCGCGTGCAGACCGGCGTGCGTCTGGAGAAGCGCCTGCTCAAGGTGCTCAAGGCGCTCGCCGACTATCACGACCTGACGCTCGGCGATCTGCTCGAAGGCATCGTGCTCCACGCCTTCGACGGAAAGTGCGCGTTCGAGAAGAAGTCGCTCACGCTCATCGGCGAGCTCAAGCGCATCTACGGCCTCGAGCTCGACGCCGGCGCCAGCCATCGGCTGCGTGAAAAGCGATGAGCGCGGCGCCCGCGAGCGACGTGCCCGCGAGCGACGACGCGGTCGCGCGCCTCGTCGCCGCGTTCGAAGACTGCACGCTGCCGGCCACCGAGTTCCACCATCGCCAGCACCTGCAGGTGGCGTGGTGGCTGCTCGGCGTCGAGCCGCCGCTGGCGGCCATGGCGCGCTTCGTGGCGTCGCTGCGCCGTTACGCGGCGCACATCGGCAAGCCCGAGCTCTATCACGAGACGATCACGTGGGCCTACCTGCTCCTGGTCAACGAGCGGCTCGAGCGCGGCGGCCGCGGGCGCAGCTGGGACGAGTTCGCGCGCGCGCATCCGGAGCTGTTCGAGCGCGATCT
>DASXOU010000808.1:0-8615 GCA_036494045.1 Polyangia bacterium
GCTGCAGCCGACGATCGCGGTGCGCTTCGGCGGCCCGGCGCACTTCGAGACCTCGACGCGCTGACGGCGGGGCGTGCCAGCTCCACGCGCAGCCGCTCGGGCAGCCGCCGCGTGGCTTCGCGGTAGGTGAGCCCGCTCATCGCGGCGCCATGCGCGCGCACGAACCCGGCGACCAGCTCGGGGCGCCGCTTCGACGTGTCGCGCAGGACCCATCCGATCGCCTTGCGGATGAAGAATTCCCTTTCGCCCAGCATCGGCACGGCCAGCTCCGCGAACAGCGGAAAGTCGCCGCCACCGGCGCGCAGCGCATCGAGCTGCGCCAACAGGGCCGTCCGCCGCACCCAGAAATCGTCGTCGCGCGCCCATTGCCGCAAGAGGCGCGCCGGCTTCTCCGGCAGCGCGTGCGGCACGATCTTGGTCGCCAGCCAATCGACGTGCGCCCAGCAGCCCGATTTTCGCACGAGCTTGACGAGCCACGCCGCGTCCTTCGGCGCCAGCAGCTTCCTCTTGCGCTCGAGCACGCCGATCGCCGCCGAGCGCAGATCGAACCAATCGGTCGCGTAGAGCGCCTCGACCACGCCGACGACGCCGTCGTGATCGAGCGCCTCTTTGTGCGCCTTCACGAACTCCGCGCCGGCGTCGCGAACCGCCGCCGCGTCGACGCCGTGGAACGCGAGCTCGCTCTTCATGTACGCGCGCTCGTACCTGGCGCGCTCGGCCGTGCCGGCGGCGGCGAAGCGCGTGCGAAAGAAGGCGACCGCGGATTTCACGCGGCGGATGATATCAGGCGCGCAGCCGCTGCGGCTCGAACTCGGGCAGCGCGCGCCGCAGCTTCAGCTTCAGCCGATCCTCGATCTGTCGCACGCGCTCGCGCGACAAGTTCAAGTGGCGCCCGATCTCGGCCAGGGTCTCCTGCTCTTCGCACAGAAGCCGCCGCGACAAGATGTAGCGCTCGCGCTGCGACAGCGTGCGCGAGATCCCGCTCAGCCGCGAGCGCACGATCGAGTCGCGCTGCATGCGCTCGAAGCGATCTTCCTGACCCTCGCCGTGCTCGTCGGCCAGCCGATCGAGCTGCGTCTCCGAGCCTTCCTTCCACGCCGCCGCGTCGAGCGACGAATCCTTCGATTCGAGGCGCCCGGTCATGTCGCGGATGCGCTCGACCGACGTGCTGAACTTCTCGGCCAGCCGCTCCTCGACGGCGCTCGGCGTGCCCTCGGCCCCGAGCGCGGTGGTGATGCGCGCGCGCTCGCGCGCCATGCGGAAGAACAGCTTCGACTGCAAAGGGCCGGTGCCGACGCCGACCATCGACCACTGCTTCAACACGTGCGCGAGCACGTACGCGCGAATCCAGTACGCGGCGTAGGTCATGAAGCGCAGGTTGCGCGACGGATCGAACCGCCGCACCGCCTCGCACAGGCCGATGTTGCCCTCCTCGACGAGGTCGCTCACGCGCAGCCCGTAGCCGCGATACTGCATGGCGATCTTGACGACGAAGCGCAGGTTGGCGCGCACCAGCGTGTCGGCGGCGTCGCGATCCTTGCGCCGCTGCCAGCGACGGGCGAGACGAAGCTCCTCTTGGCGATCGAGCGGCTCGAACTTCGAGATGGCGGCGAGATAAACGGAAAATCCGGCGTCCTCCTCGAGCGGGCGGCCCATGGTCGCCTCCTTCAGCTTTTGGATGAGCGCCCTAGCTGGATCGTTTCGTGTGCTTACAGAATTTTACGTTGCGCCCATCTCGGCGCGACCCTTGCCAAAAGGGCCGGCCGCCTGCAAGCTGGTTCCGTGCCCGTCGTGCTCCTCCTTTATATAGGCGCTGCGCTCGTTCTCGGCGGCGGCGCCTTCGCCGTTGTGCGCCGGCGCAAGCTGCTCGATGCGCGCCTGCGCGAGGAGGCGCTCGCCGCCGAAGTCGCCGCCATCGCCGCGACCGGCCGCGCCGAAGCGGCCGCCGCGCTCAGCGGCGCCTCGGCCGAAGCGCGCGAGAAGCTCCTCGACGCGCGCCGCGCCGCGCAGGACGAGGCGCACAAGCAGGAGCGCGAGCTGCAGCGTCGCGAAGACGAGCTGGCGCGCCGTGAGATCACCTTCGCCGCCGAAGAGGCGCGCGTGATCGCGCGCTCGGCCGCGGTCACCGAACGCGAGTCGGGGCTCAAGCAGTTCGAAGCCACGCGCCGACAGCGCGACGACGAGCGCCGCGCCGCCGAGCAGGAGATCGCGCGCCGCCTCGAGCAAGTAGCCGGCGAGACCCGTGGCGACCTGCGCGATCGCCTCGTCGGCGAGTGGGTCGCCGACGCCAAGGCGCGCGCCGCCGACGAGCTGCGCCGCATCGAGCAGGGCCTCACCGACGCCGAGCACGGCCGCGAGGCCAAGCGCGTGATGGGCATCGCCATCCAGCGCTATCAAGGGCACTACTTGACGGAGCGGCTACAGTCGAACCTGATGCTGCCGCCCGGCCTCGGCGCGCGCCTCGTGCCCGACATCGCCGTGATCCAGGAGATCTCCAACGTCACGCTCACGCTCGCCGACGATCAGTCGTCGGTGCGCCTCGAAGGGCAGGACTCGTTCGGCCGCGAGATCGCGCGCCGCTACATCCGCAAGCTGGAGAAGCACGGCCCCGGCTTCGGCAAGGGCGACGCGCGCGGCGCCGTCGAGAAGGTCAAAGAGGATCTCGAGCGCGAGGTCGTCGAGCTCGGCCGCCGCGCCTTCAAGGAGCTCGAGATCCAGCGCGCGCATCCCGACATCGTCAAGCTGGTGGGCCGCCTCAACTGGCGCACCTCGTACACGCAGAACCAGTGGAAACACGCCGTCGAGGCCGCGTTCCTCTGCGGCATGATGGCCAACGAGCTCGGCCTCGACGTCAAGCTCGCGCGCCGCGCCGCGCTCATGCACGACATCGGCAAGGCGCTCACCCACGCCATCGACGGCTCGCACGCGGTCATCGGCGCCGATTACGCGCGCCGCCTCGGCGAAGCGGAGATCGTCGCCAACGCCATCGGCGCCCATCACGCCGACGAGCCGTGCAACTCGGTCTACGCCTCGCTGGTCGCCGCCGCCGACGCGATGAGTGGCGCCCGCCCCGGCGCGCGCCGCGAGCAGACCGACAACTACGTGCAGAAGCTCGAGGACCTCGAGCGCATCGGCGGCAGCTTCGCCGGCGTCGAGCGCGCGTTCGCCGTGCAGGGCGGCCGCGAGGTCCGCATCTACGTGCAAGAGGGGCGCGTCAACGACGAGCGCGCCGTCGCGCTGTCGAGCGAGATCGCCCATCGCATATCGGAAGAGATGACCTTCCCAGGACAAATCAAAGTGACCGTCATTCGCGAGCTCCGCGCCGTCGAAGTCGCCGGCTGATGCGCATCCACATCGCTCTTTCCATCGTGCTCCTCGCGGTTGCTGGCTGCGGCGACGACGGCTCCACGACGTCGACCGAGATGGACCTGGCCGTGGTCATGGACGATCTCACGCCGCCCGGCGACATGGTCGTCCTCAAGCCCGAGTGCGACGTGTTCGCCAACAGCGGCTGCGCGTCGGGCCAGAGCTGCACCGTCGGCACACAGAATGGAACGCCGCGCGATCTTTGTCAGCCGGTCGCTGCCACGACCGTCGCGCTCGGTGCCGCCTGCATGACCGTCGATATCGGCAATGGCCGCACCGGCGACAACTGCGTGCCCGGCACCATCTGCGAAGACTTCCCCGGCGACGGGCCGCACTGCCGCAAGCCGTGCTACGCGCGCGCCGACTGCGCAGCCGGCGAGGGCTGCGTGCTCACGACCACGACGTCGACGCAGCGCACGACCGAAGGCGGCATCATGACCCTCCACGCCTGCCACGTCGACGACGGCTGCGATCCGGTCGCGCAGACGGTGTGCACCGGCGCGCTCAAGTGCTGGCTCTCGCCGCCCGACGACATCGGCCGCCTCGGCCTGTGCTTGACGCCCCTGGCGCCCGGCGGCATGGCCGGCGACATCTGCGACGCCACCGCGCAGGCTGGCTGCGCCCCAGGCTTCCGTTGCGACAACTTCAACTTCTGCCGTCGCTACTGCTACTACGAAGAGCCCGACGGCGGCACCGCCGGCGCCGGCGCCTGTCCCGCGACCGAAGGCCTCTGCGATCGCTTCGAGTTTTCCGCCGGCGTCTACGGAATCTGCGGAGACGAATGATGCGGGCCGTTGTCCTGCGTCAGCATGGGGGCCCCGAGGTCCTCAGCGTCGAAGACGTGCCCGAGCTGCACGCCGGGCCGGGCGAGGTGCGCGTGCGCGTCGCCGCCGTGGCGATGAACCACCTCGACATCTGGGTGCGCAACGGCCTGCCGCACCTCAAGCTCGAGTATCCATTTCGCCTCGGCGCCGACGTCGCCGGCACCGTCGACGAAGTCGGCGCGGGCGTGCGCGGGGTCGCCGCCGGCGACGAGGTTGTGGTCAACCCCGGCCACTCGTGCGGGCGCTGTCGCGAGTGCCTCTCGGGCCGCGACAACCTGTGCCGCTTCTATCGCCTCATGGGCGAGGACATCTCGGGCGGCTACGGCGAGCAGGTCGTGGTGCCGGCGCAGAACGTGGTCGCCAAGCCCAAGTCGATCGCGTTCACCGACGCCGCGGCGCTGCCGACGACGTTTCTGACCGCGTGGCAGATGCTGACGCGCAAGGCGCCGGTCGCGCCCGGCGACGACGTCCTGGTCATCGCCGCCGGCTCCGGCGTCGGCGTCGCGGCCGTGCAGATCGCCAAGCTCCACGGCGCGCGCGTGATCGCGACCGCGTCGTCCGACGACAAGCTCGCGCGCGCCAAAGCGCTCGGCGCCGACGAGACGATCAATCATCGCACGCAGGATCTCGTCGCCGAAGTGAAGCGCCTCACGGGCAAGAAGGGCGCCGACATCATCTTCGAGCACGTCGGCGCGGAGGTCTGGCCCAAGCTCATCCTCGCCGCCGCGCGCAACGGACGCATCGTGACCTGCGGCGCCACCAGCGGCTTCGACGCGCGCACCGATCTGCGTCACGTATTTTTCCGCCAGCTCGCGATCCTCGGCTCGACCATGGGCCCAAAGGGTGATCTCTTCCCCATCCTCGACCACGTCGTCGCCGGTCGTCTCCGCCCGGTTGTGGATAAGATCATGCCCCTGGCCGATGCCCAGGCGGCCCATCGCCTGCTGCAAGATCGCGCAGTCTTTGGAAAAATCGTTCTAGTCCCTTAGACATTGACACGCCGCCCCACCTGCACTAACTAATACTCGTACGTAAGGGTGAGGGTTTGGGAAGCCGCGAACAACATACCGTGAAGCTGGAGAAACCGCTGCGCGTCGGCGAGCTCGCCAAGCGCACCGGCAAGACCGTGCGCGCGCTGCACCTGTACGAGGAGCTCGAGCTGCTCAAGCCGGTGCATCGCTCGAAGGGCGGGTTTCGCTTGTATGCCCCTTCGGCGGTCAACCGCGTGGAGTGGATCGGCAAGCTGCAAGACGCCGGCTTCTCCCTCCACGATCTTCAGGATCTCCTGCACGGCGTCAACGAGCAGTCGGGCGTGGCGTCGCTGGCGATGGAGCGCGTGCGCCAGGTGTTCGCCGATCGCCTGCGCGAGACGCGCGATCAGATCGATCGGCTCACCCAGCTCGAGCGGGACCTCGACGCCAGCCTGGCGTATCTCGAGGGCTGCCGTTCGTGCGAGCCCGAGGCACATCAGATCAAAGAGTGCCCGTCGTGCAACCACAATGGCCACGAGGAGGGCGCCCAGCCGATCCTCGTCGCCGGAATTCACCGAGGCTAGAAGCGATGAGCGTCAAAGTTCCGATCTTCATGGACAACCACTCGACCACGCCGGTCGATCCGCGCGTGCTCGACGCGATGCTGCCGTTTTTCCGCGAGGACTTCGGCAACGCGGCGTCGCGCAACCACGTGTTCGGCTGGCGCGCGGAGAAGGCGGTCGAGATCGCGCGCGAAGAGGTCGGCAAGCTCATCGGCGCGTCCGCCAAAGAGATCGTGTGGACCTCGGGCGCGACCGAGTCGGTGAACCTGGCGCTCAAGGGCGCGGCCGAGTTCTACAAGGAGAAGGGCAACCACATCATCACCGGGCAGACCGAGCACAAGGCCACGCTCGACACGTGCAAGCGTCTCGAGAAGGAAGGCTGCGAGGTCACCTATCTGCCCGTCGACAAGGAAGGGATCATCACGGCCGAGCAGGTGGCCGAGGCGATCAAGCCGAACACGATCCTCGTCGCGCTGATGGCGGCGAACAACGAGATCGGCTCGCTCCATCCGGTCAACGCGATCGGCGCGGCCATCAAGGCCAAGAAGAAGGACGTCCTCTTCTTCGTCGACGCCGTGCAGGCGGCGGGCAAGGTGCCGTTCGACGTCAGTGAGGCCAAGGTCGATCTGGCGTCGGTGTCGGCGCACAAGATTTACGGGCCCAAGGGCGTGGGCGCGCTCTATGTGCGGCGCAAGCCGCGCGTGCGCGTCGTCGAGCAGATCGACGGCGGCGGGCACGAGCGCGGCATGCGCTCGGGGACGCTCAACGTGCCGGGCATCGTCGGCTTCGGCAAGGCGGCCGAGCTGTCGCGCACCGAGCGGGTCGAGGAAGCGGCCAAGCTGACGGCGCTGCGCAATCGGCTGTACGCGTACCTGACGACGAATCTGAAGGAAGTGCATCTCAACGGCTCGTGGGAAGAGCGGCTGCCGGGCAACTTGAACGTCTCGTTCGCCTACGTCGAAGGCGAGGGGCTCATGATGGCGCTCAAGGACGTGGCGGTGTCGTCGGGATCGGCGTGCACCTCGGCGTCGCTGGAGCCGTCGTACGTGTTGCGCGCGCTCGGCGTCGGCGAGGAGATGGCGCACTCGTCGATTCGGTTCGGCATCGGGCGCTTCAATACCGAAGAAGAGATCGACTACGTGGGACGGCACGTGGTCGAGGCGGTCAATCGCTTGCGCGAAATGTCGCCGTTGTGGGAGATGGTGCAAGAAGGGGTCGACTTGAAGTCCATTTCATGGGCTGCGGAGCATTAGACAATGGCGTACTCAGAAAAGGTCATCGAACACTACGAGAACCCGCGTAACGTCGGGTCGCTCGACAAGAACTCGGACGACGTGGGCACCGGCCTGGTCGGCGCGCCGGCGTGCGGCGACGTGATGAAGCTGCAGATCAAGGTCGTGGACGGCATCATCACCGATGCCAAGTTCAAGACCTTCGGCTGCGGCTCGGCGATCGCATCGTCGTCGCTGGTGACGGAGTGGGTCAAGGGCATGTCGGTGGACAAGGCGATGGAGCTGAAGAACTCCATGATCGCCGAGGAGCTCAACCTGCCGCCGGTGAAGATCCATTGCTCGGTGCTCGCCGAGGATGCGATCAAGGCGGCGATCGCCGACTACAAGAAGAAGAACGGGAACAACAAGGGCGCGTGATGGAACACGTCGGGATCGAAGCGGCGGCGCCGGTGGCGCGCCCAGACAAAGTCGACCAGGCGGAGGGTGACTTCCGCGTCACCGACGCGGCGGCGGCGCAGATCGTGCGGCTGACGCAGAAGCGCAAGGCCGAGAGCAAGCCGACGGAGGCGATCCGCATCGGCCTGCGCGGCGGCGGCTGCGACGGTTTCTCGTACGTGTTCGAGTGGGCCGACAAGCCCGCCGGCAAGCACGATCACGTGCTCACGTTCCCCGACGGGGCCGGCGGCACCGTGCGCATGTTCATCGACAAGAAGAGCATGTTGTATTTGAAGGGCACGACGCTGAACTTCGTCACCGGGCTCATGGGACACGGGTTCAAGTTCGAGAACCCGAACGTCAAGGGCTCGTGCGGTTGCGGCGAAAGCGTTCAGTTCTAGCCTAGAGCCGAGAAGGCACACATGTCTCGTGACCATTTCGAAGTGTTGGGGCTGCCGCGGAAGTTCCATGTCGACGCGGCGGACCTGGAGAATCGTTATCTCGCGCTGCAGAAGGAGACGCACCCCGACCGGTTCGCCAAGGCGCTGCCGCGCGAGCGAATGGAGGCGGTCGTGCGCAACACCGAGCTCAACGACGCGTACAAGGTGCTCAAGGTCGCGGTCAAGCGCGCCGAGTATCTGTTGAAGCTCGAGGGCGTCGACATCGGCGAGGAGAAGCCGCAATCGACGACGGGAGCGACCAAGCAGCTGGTCGTCGATCCCAAGCTGCTCATCGAGGTGATGACGTTGCGCGAGGCGCTCGCCGACGCGCGCGGCGAGGACGACGAGGGCAAGGTCGCCGAGCTGACCAAGGACGTCGAGGGGCGGCGCGCGGCGGCGATGAAGATCGTCGACGATGGATTTCGCGTGTACGACGCGGGCGACAAGTCGAAGCTGGACGCGATCGCGCGGGCGCTGGTGTCGCTGCGCTATTACGGGCGCTTCATGGATGAGGTGGAGGGGAAGGAGTAGGCGATGGCCGAAGCGCTGTACGACATCGCCGAGCCGGGGGAGTCGAAGGCCAAGGAGGCGTGCGCGGGGCGCGCGATTGGCATCGATCTCGGGACTACCAATTCGCTCGTCGCCATCGTGCGCGACGCCAATCCGGTCTGCTTGCCCGATGCAGACGGGCGCAGGCTGTTGCCGTCGGCGGTGCGCTATCGCGTGGACGGGGCACCGATCGTCGGGTACGAGGCGCTGCGCGACGCGGCCAAGTATCCGCACG
>DASXOU010000809.1:0-6109 GCA_036494045.1 Polyangia bacterium
CGCCGAAGACCAGCACGAACGCGACGAGCGCGGCCAGCGGCGAGGCGAGCGCGAAGATGCCGAACAGGATCGCGATGAGCCCGCGCACGAGCACCAGCCACCAGTTGGACGTGAGCGCGCTGGTCGCGCCGACCGCCAGCATCGGGCCGGCGCCGGCGAGCAGCAGCACCATCTCGTCGGCGCGGCGGCCGGCCTCCTCGTCGCCGAGCTGCCCTTCGCGCTTGAGATAGTCGGCCAGGCGGTTCCTGGCGTGCGCGCGATCGACCACGACCGAGCCGCTCCTGGAAGATTCTTTTGTTGGTTCCACCGTGCACCTCCTCCGTGGCGGGGCAGCAGAAATCGTTCCACCCGACGCGGCGGGCGCGGCGGCGTAAGCGTCTTCTAGACCGCGGGCGCGCGACGCCGAGAACACGGCCATGCTGAATTCAGACCGTCCGTTCGGAGTGCGTCGCGTCTACGAAACCAGGAGCGCCGGCGAGCTCGTGACGCTGCGGCTCGCCGATCGCGTCGTCGAGCTCGGACACAAAGAGGCCGAGCGCTACGAGAAGGTGGTGGCGTGGCTGCTCGGCCCCGACGACGAGCCGGCGCTCGATCAGACGCTGCTTGGGCGCCTGGTCGAGGCGGGCCTGCTCTACGATCGCCGCACGCTGCCAAAGACGCTGACGGGCGAGGAGCTGCATCGCGATCACTTCGCCAAGCTTCTGCCGAGCTGGCTCGACCAAGCGTTCGCGCATCCGTTCTGGACGCGCATGACCAGCGGCCGCGGCTCGGCGCGACTGTTCGCCGGCTGGCTCTTCGAGCTCTATCACTACACGCGCAACGCCAATCGGCACATGCCGCTGTCGTGCGCGCACACGCGCGAAAAAGCGCTGAAGTCGCTGCGCGCGCGCCACTACGGCGAGGAGTGGAACCACTACCACTACTTCATGCGCGCGCTCAAAGCGCTCGGCTACGCCGAGACCGACGTCAGCGCGTCGGTGCCGTTGCCGATGACGCTGGCGCTGTCGAACTTCATGCGCCAGGCGGCGCGCGAGGACATCCTCGCCTATTCGATCTGCTCGGCGGTGCTCGAGGGCACGACCAGCGAGCGCGGCAGCTACAGCCCGTACTACGCGCGCTGCGCCGAGCTCTACGGAATTCCCAAAGAGGCGATCCAGCCCATCTTCGCGCACCTCGATCTCGACGTGCAGTACGGACACTCCGATCTGTTCCTCGACATCTGCAAGACGGTGCCGGCGATGCCGGCGGCGCGTGCCGCGCGCGTGCTCGAGTACGGGCATCAGCTCGTCGAGCACATCTGGCTGTGGACCGACAACATCGAGCGCTACTACGAGCGCGAGACGCAGCCGATGCCGCGCCGCGCGTTCGATCCAAGGCTCGACTAGGAGAGACGATCATGAGCGCCACCGACATCCCGTTGTGGAAGAAGAGCGCGCAGGTCACGCGGCGCGGCGATCGCGTGGTCATCGACTATCTCGGCAGCGAGATCACCATCGAAGGCGAAGGCGCCGTGCTGTTCGGCAAGGTCTATCCGCTGCTCGACGGAAAAGCGGCGCTCGAGAACATCGCGCGCACCGCCGCTGTCGAGCCGACGCGGCTGCGCGCCCTGGCCGGGCAGCTCGAGCGCGCCGGCGTCATCGCGCTCGTGGGCGAGGACGCGCCGCTGCCGCCCGGCGCCATGAGCGGGCGCGAATTTCACTCGCTGCATCGCCGTCACGCCGGCGAATGGCTCAAGCCGGTCTACGCGCATCCTTTGTGGGAGCGGATCGTCAGCGGCAAGGCGAGCCGCGCGCAGGTGATCGGTTTCGCCTTCGAGAAGTATCACTACATCGAAGGCGCCTACGAGCACATGGCGGTGGCGGCGGCGAACGCGTCGCCGGCGATGATGCCGCACCTGGCGCGCCACTTCATCGAGGAGCACACGCACGGCGACATCTATCGCAAGGGGCTGCACAGCCTCTACGCCGACGACGTGATCGTGCGTTCGCAGCCGCTGCCGTCGACGCGCGCGCTGGTGAACTTTCTCAGCGAGACGGCGGCGCGCAGCTCGTTCGCCTATTACGCGGGCAACGAGCTTCTGCAGATGACCGAGAACACCTCGGAGGCGGGCGACGGCGCGGCGGTCGAGAGCTTCTACGCGGCGATGCGCGAGCACTATCCGTGGACGGCGCGGCTCATCGACTCGTTCGTGGCGCACACGCGCGCCGATCAGAAGCTCGGGCACGAGAGCGTCTTCGGCGAGATGTGCGACGCGGTGCCACCCTTGTCGCGCGCCGAAATGCGCGACGCGCTCGAGGTGACGCGCTTCATGGCCGAGCACCTCGAGCTGTTTCTCGACGGGATCGATCGCGCGTACGGCCCGCTCAGCGGCGTGCCGCGCCCTGCCGAAGAGCTCGAGAGCTGCTGACGCCGGGCCAAGGGGCGGCCGTGACCATCGGCTGGAGCGCGGAAGATTGGCGGCGGCTGCGTGCGATCGCGCCGGGCGGGTTCGAGGAGCCGGAGGATCTCAGGCGCGTGATCGATTGGTTCGGCTATCTGGCCGAGTGGCGCACCGGCTATGCGATCCGTTCGGCGCGCGCGTCGCTGCACGGCTCGCGTATCACCTGCATCGACGCGGCGCTCTTGTCGTACGGGCTCATGGAGCTCTTGTTCGGATCGGTCAAGCGGCGCCTCCTGGCGATTCACCGGCGCGATCCGAAAGGCGAGGAGTGCGGCCATTGCGTCACGATCTATTGGAACGGCGCCGGGCGCATCGGCGCGTTCGGCAAGTCGAGCTTCGCCGGTCTCGGCCACCGCGACGCCGTCTACGCCGACGAATTGGCGATCGCCTCCAGCTACGCCAAGGAGTACCTGGCGATGGGGTTCGAGCCGCTCTACTTCGGCGTGACCACGCTCGAGGAGATCGCGCCCGATCTCGATTGGCGCTTTTGTGCCGGCGCGCTCAACGAGATCTCCGAGCGGCTCAAGGATCGCTACGAGTACGCGTTCATGTTGGCGCGCTGAGGAGACGACCATGAAGATGACGATCGAGGACGTGCCGGCGCTGCTTCTACGATTGCACGCGGGCGATCGCGCGGCGCCGGCGCTGAGCGCGCATCGCGGACGCAAGCTCACCGGCAGCCTCAGCTACGGCGAGCTCATCGATCGCGTCGAGCGCGCGGCGGCGACGCTGCATCGAATGGGCGTGCGCGCGGGCGAGCGCGTGGCGCTGGCGTCGCCCAACGGGATCGAGCTGCCGGTGTGGATGCTGGCGATCTGGCGCGTCGGCGCGGTGGCGGTGCCGCTCAATCCGGCGGCGTCGAACGGCGATTGGCGCGACGTCCTCGGGCACGCCGGCGCGGGCGGGCTGCTCGCCGCGTCCGAGCTCGCCGATGCGCCGGGCGCGGCCGGGCTCGGCTTCGTGCGTTCGTTCGACGAAGGCTGCGGCCCGCTGCCGACGGTGCCGGCGCCGATGCCGCTCGCGGTCGCCGACGCGCCCGCGATCCTCTTGTACACCTCGGGCACGACCGGATTGCCCAAGGGCGTGACCCTGAGCCAGCGCAACCTCCTCGCCAACGCGCAGGCCATGGCGCAGGCGTTCCGGCTCGCCGGCGCCACGCAGCTCGCGGTCCTCCCGCTCTGCCACGCGCACGCGCTCGGCTTCGGCCTGTTGAGCGCGCTGGTCTCGGGCGGGCACCTGGTGCTGGCGGAGCGCTTCGATCCGCTGGCGTGGGGCGAGCTCGTGCGCGTGCACGCGGCGGCGTGGGCGAGCGTGACGCCGCATCTTCTGCCGATGCTGGCCGAAGCGCGCGTGCATCGGCGCGATCTGCCTTCCTTGCGCGGCCTGTTGGTGTCGTCGGCGCCGCTCGGCAGCGACGCCGCGCGCCGCTTCGAGGAGGCGACCGCGATTCCGCTCGTGCACGGCTGGGGGCTCTCGGAGTTCACCAACTTCGCGTGCGTGACCGATCCGTTCGCCGCCGACGAGACGCGGCGCGCGCTCCTGTACGGCGACGAAGTGCCGGCGGTGGGCGCGCCCATCGGCGGCGCCGAGGTGAGCGTGCGCGGCGAGTGGGGCGAACGGCGCAGCGAAGGCGAGCGCGGCGAATTGTGCGTGCGCGGCCGTTCGCGGATGCTCTCGTACTGGGACGATCCCGGCGCCACCGACCGCGCGCTCTACGGCGACTGGCTGCGCACCGGCGATCAAGGCTACTTCCGCAGCGTCGGCGGGCGCGTCGTCTACTATGTCAGCGGGCGCATCAAGGAGATCGTGATCCGCGGCGGCGAGAAGCACAGCCCGGTGGCGCTGGAGAATCGCCTGTTGGCCGCGCTGCCCGAGCTCGCCGGCCACGTGGTGGTGCTCGGCTTTCCGCACGCGCTCGTCGGCGAGGAGCTGGGCGCGTACGTCGAGCTCGATCCGCTGCCGCCGGAGCTGGCGCTGCGCCTCTTGGAAGCGATCGAGCGGCTGCCCGCCGACGCGCGGCCCAAGATCATCCTGCACGGGCGCGAGCCGATTCCGCGCACGCACACGGGCAAGGTGCAGCGCGGCAAGCTGTCGTCGCTGTTCGCGCGCTTCCACGACTGCGTCGGCCGGCCGCGCTTCGAGCCGGCGGTCGAGCGGAGCCACGCGCCGCCGTGGGAATCGGCCGACGCCGCGCGCTGAGACTGGAAGTCGCACGTCGAACTTGCGATGCTGCGCTCGTGCCGCGTCGCCGGGTCCTCCTCGAAGCCCTGCTGGTCGTGCTCCTCGCGGGCGGCGGCATCGCGGCGCGCGCCGAGATCATGGCGACGGGCTGGGTCTACGTCGGCGGTGACAGCTACGGCTACGTGAAGCTCGCCGACGAATGGCGTGCCCACGGGCGGCTGGCGTTCGGCCCGGCGCCGTTGCCGGAGCAATGGTATCGGCGGCCGCTCTATCCGCTCTTTGTGCGCTTCGCCAAGCGCGACGCGCCGGCGATGGTGAACGGCGGGCTCGGCTGGAAGCGCATTCAGCGCTGGCAGCTGGCGATCGAGCTCATCCTCTTGTGGCCGCTCTTGTACGCGGCGGTGCGGCGGCGCGCCGGGCCGGCGGCGGCGCTGATCGCGCTGGCGCTGGCGGCGTTCTTTCCGCCGGCGGCGCTCTATCCGCTGGCGGCGCTCACCGAGGCGATGGCGATGGCGCTGGCGCTGTTGGCGGTGGCGCCGCTCTTGGAACGCGCGGCGGACGATGCGCTGTGGCCCTGGTGTCTCGCCGGCGCCGGGCTCGGGCTCTCGGCGCTCCTCAGACCCGACGGCGTCTTGTGGGCGATCGCGGTCGTTCCGATCCTCATGCTGGGAACGGCGAGCCGGCGCATGAAGCTGCGCGGCCTTTTGGCCTACTCGGTGGTATTCGCCGTCTTGTTTCTACCGTGGCCGATTCGCAATCTGATCGAGTTCGGACACGCGCATTTGACCGACGGAATGGTCGACCGATTTGGTACCGATATCCCGGAATATCGCGGGTATTGGAATTGGATGCGCACGTGGTCGCGGGACGAGCGTGCCGCCGCCTATCCGTCGTCTTGTTTCTATGACCCGATCTGCGTGACCAAGGTCGACCTGTTCGAGGGTCTCGGCGCGTTGACGGCGCCGGCGACGAACGCGGATCTCGAGCGCGTGCACGTCGCCGGGATCCTCGAGCGGCGCCAGCGGCTCGGGCTGTCCAAGGCGGTCTCCGACGAATTCGAGCAGCTGGCCGAGGCGCGGCTGCGCGCGCATCCGTTTCGCGTGCTGGTGTGGCTGCCGCTCCGGCGCGCCATGCGCGCGTGGTGGGCGCCGCCGGACGAGCTGGCGCAGAACAGCGAGATGTGGCCGCGGTTCGCGCGCGCCACGGTGCCGCATTTCAAGGGCTGCGCCCGCGCGCTCTATATCGTCACGCTGATCTCGATATTCGTGTTGTTGTTGACGCCGGCATATCGAATGACGGGCCTGATATTGGCTACGCCGTTGGTATTCCGATCGCTCATTCTCGGTTGGACGGCGTTTTCACTGCCGCGCTATATCTCGCCCGGATATCCGCTTTGTTTCGCGCTGATTGGAATCGGTATCGTGATATCGGCGGGGCGCGTGCGTGCGCTCTTCGTCAAGCCTGCATGACGACGCGGTAGCGCGCCTG
>DASXOU010000810.1:0-4967 GCA_036494045.1 Polyangia bacterium
GACTCGTCGCGCACGAGGCCTCGCGTCGGCGACAGCACCTGCAGCCGCGCGCCCGACGGCTCGAGCGTGACGATCGCCTGCACCGGCGCCTGCGGATCGACGACCGCGCCGGCGCGCCGAACCGCGTCCGCGCACTGCTGCGCGACGGCGGCGCCGGCGGCGGCGCCCTGCACCGTCAGCGCCACGCGCGTCGACCCCGCGATCGACGCGCACCCGGCAACCGCGAAGGCGGCCGCGAAGATCGCCGCGAAACGCATGATTGCCACATTTTAGCGCATCCGCTAGCGTTCCGCTCATGTCCAAGCTGACGCACTTCGACGACGCTGGCGCCGCGCACATGGTCGACGTGGGCCAAAAGCCGGAGTCCGAGCGCGTCGCCGTCGCTGCCGGCGCCGTCGAGATGGAGCGCGCAACGCTCGACGCCATCGGCGCCGGCATCATGGGCAAGGGCGACGTGCTCGCGGTGGCGCGCATCGCCGCCATCGCCGGGCTCAAGCGCACCTCCGAGATCATCCCGTTGTGCCATCCGGTGCGCGTCACCGGCGTCGATGTGTCGCTCGCCACGCGAGACGATGACGCTCGCCCGCGCATCGAAATTCTGGCGACGGTGCGCGCGTTCGATCGCACCGGCGTGGAGATGGAGGCGCTGACCGCGGTGAGCATCGCCGCCCTGACGATCTACGACATGTGCAAGGCGATCGACCGCGGCATGCGCATCGTCGACGTCCGTCTCGTCGAGAAACGCGGCGGCAAATCGGGCCACTGGACCCGCGGCGAATGACGTAGAATCCGCGTGCTCGCGGATCAAAAGTGGAGCCCATCATGCAAGCTGCGCAGAAACAGGATGCATCGCCGGCGCCGCAATCGACGGCGCGGCCGGAGCTCGACAAGCAGCTCGAGACGCTGCGCGCGCGCGCGACCGAGTGGGCGCGCTCGCCGCTGTCGGAGCGCATCGCGCTGGCGCGGAAGATGCTCGCCGGCTACGTCGACGTCGCCGAGGCGAGCGTGCTCGCCGGCTGCCACGCCAAAGGGATCGATCCCAGCTCGCCGCTCGCCGCCGAGGAGTGGCTGGCGGGGCCGACCATCGTCATCCGCAACCTGCGCCTTTTGTGCGAGACGATGGAGCGCCTGGCCGCGGGGCGGCCGCCGTTCGATCCGGCCAAGGTGCGTACGCGGCCCGACGGGCGCGTCACCGTCGACGTCTTTCCCGCGAGCGGGCTCGACAAGATGACCTTCGCCGGGTTCAGCGCCGAGGTCTGGTTACAGCCGGGAACCAAGGCACAAGAAGTCACCGACAAGGCGGCGGCGCACTATCGCATCCCGGCCGAGAAGCGGCAGGGCAAGGTGTCGCTCGTCCTCGGCGCCGGCAACGTGGCGTCGATCCCGCCGACCGACGCCATCTACAAGATGTTCGTCGAGGGCAAGGTCTGCCTCATCAAGATGAATCCGGTCAACGCGCACGTCGGCCCGTTCGTCGAGAAGGCGTTCAAGGCCGCGGTCGATCGCGGCCTCTTGTTCGTGTGCTACGGCGGCGCCGACGTCGGCAAGTATCTGGTCGAGCATGCGGGCGTCGACGAGATCCACATTACGGGCTCGGACAAGACGCACGACCTCATGGTGTGGGGCGCGCCGGGGCCCGAGCGCGAGGCGCGCAAGGCGAAGAAGGAACCGCTGCTCAAGAAGGAGATCACCTCGGAGCTCGGCAACATCTCGCCGGTGATCGTGGTGCCGGGGCCGTACAGCGACGCGGAGCTGGCGTTCCAGGGCGAGAGCATCACCGCGGCGATCGCCAACAACGCCTCGTTCAATTGCAACTCGGCCAAGCTGTTGGTGACGCCGAAGGGCTGGGACAAGGGCGACAAGCTCAAGCAGGCGGTCGCCGACGCGCTCGGCAAGGTGCCGGTGCGCAAGGCCTACTACCCGGGCGCCGAGCAGCGCTGGAACGATCTCGTCCAGTCGCACAACAAGGTAAAACGCATCGGTGAGGCGATCCCGGGCACTTTACCGTGGGCCATCCTCGAGGACATCGATCCGGAGTCGACCGACAAGGTCTTCTCGATGGAGCCGTGGTGCTCGGTCTTGTCGGAGACCGCGGTCGGATCGAGCGACCCGATCGCGTTCATCGACGAGGCGGTGCGCTTTTGCAACGACAAGGTGTGGGGCACCTTGTCGGCGACGATCATCGTTCATCCGTCGACGATGAAGGATCCGAAGTTCGCCGCGGCGCTCGACCGGGCGGTGCAGGCGCTGCGTTACGGCACGGTGTGCATCAACCATTGGCCGGCGCTCGGCTTCGCCTTCGGAACGACGCCGTGGGGCGGACATCCGTCGGCGACGCTGGAGGACATTCAGTCGGGCAAGGGCTGGGTGCACAACACGTTCATGCTCGAGGACATCGAGAAGTGCGTGATCCGCGGGCCGCTCGTGGTCAAGCCGAAGCCGCCGTGGTTCGCCAATCACAAGACCGCGGCGGAGATCGGGCGGCGCCTGGTGAAGATGGAGGCGCAGCCGTCGCTGCTCAAGCTCCCGGGCATCATCATGCAGGCGTTACGAGGGTGAAATGAAGGAAGTCCACGACAAGATCGTCATCATCGGATCGGGGCCGGCGGGGCTGACGGCGGCGATTTACGCGGCGCGCGCGGCGTTGCCGCCCTTGGTGATCGAGGGGCTCGTGCGCGGCGGACCGCCGGGCGGGCAGCTGGTCAACACGACTGAGGTCGAGAATTATCCGGGGTTCCCGAAGGGCATCTTGGGGCCCGATCTGATGCAGGAGTTCCGCTCGCAGGCGGAGCGCTTCGGCACCAAGTTTCTCGCCGGCGACGTCGAGAAGGTGGATCTGGGCAAGCGGCCGTTCACCATCGACGTGGCCGGGATCGAGGAGTATCGCGTGACGGCGGACGCGCTCATCATCGCCACCGGCGCGCAGGCCAAGTGGCTGGGGCTGCCGTCGGAGAAGCGGCTGGCCGGCTACGGCGTGTCGGCGTGCGCGACCTGCGACGGCTTCTTCTTCCGCGAGCAGCACGTGCTCGTCGTCGGCGGCGGCGACACGGCGATGGAAGAGGCGACCTATCTGACCAAGCACGCCAAGCGCGTCACCGTCGTGCATCGGCGCGAGGATTTCCGCGCGTCGGCGATCATGGTGCAGCGCGCGAAGGACAACCCGAAGATCGATTGGCTCTTGAACACGGCGATCGAGGAGATCCTGGGCGAGCCGGGTAAGATCGGCGTGACCGGCGCGCGCATGATGAACTTGAAGAGCGGCGCCGTCGAGACCATCACGTGCAACGGCGTGTTCGTGGCCATCGGGCACCAGCCGAACACCGATCTGTTCAAGGGGCAGCTCGACATGGACGAGAACGGCTATCTCGTCCTGCCGGGGACGAAGTCGGCGCAGACGGCGACGAAGGTGCCGGGCGTGTTCGCCGCCGGCGACGTGGCCGATCACGTGTACCGCCAGGCGGTATCGGCGGCGGGCACCGGCTGCATGGCCGCCATCGACGCCCAGCGATTCTTGTCGCACTGACCAATCCCCGATAAGATGGCGGGACGATGACTCCTGCCGAAGCGGTGGAGCTGCTTGGCAAGATCAAGTTCTTCGCCGGGCTGCCCGCGGCCTATTTGCGGCGCATCGCCGACATCGGCTCGGAAGAGGAGCACCTGGGCGCCACCACGATCTTCCAGGAAGGCGACAAGGGCGACAAGTTCTACCTCATCATCGACGGGGCGGTGCGCATCTCGCGCATGGTGCCGGGGATGGGCGAGGAGGCGCTCGCGGTGTTGAAGTCGGGGGCGTACTTCGGCGAGATGGCGCTCATCGACGACTTTCCGCGATCGGCGCACGCGATCGTGCACGAGAAATGTCGGCTGTTCGTGATTCGCAAGGAAGACCTGGAGGACCTCTTGTTCGTGGATCGCGATCTCGCGTACGAGCTCTTGTGGAACTTCGTGAGGACGCTGTCGGGGCGGTTGCGCGAGACCAACGACAAGATGACGTTCCTGTCGGTGACCAATAAGTTCTGAGCTCGAACGGCAGGTGCTGAGGATCAACGAGCGCTGGATCCGCGAAGTGGTCGAGCGCTTCGGGGTGTGTCCGTTCGCCGAGCCGGCGCTGAAGGCGGGCAGCGTCGCGCGGCGCGTGATCGCCGGCGCGGACGACGGGGCGGCGGCGCGAGCGGCCATCGACGAGCTGGCGCGCGACGAGAAGATCGAGGCGGCGCTACTCATTTTTCCGTCGCTGACGATGAGCGCCGAGGCGTTCGACACCTGGTGCGCGCCGTTGCGCGCGGCCAATCCGGCGTTCGTGGCGGCGGTGTTTCATCCCGAGAGCGCCTACGACGTGGCGACGCCGGCGCAGGCGGTCGGCTTCTTTCGGCGCGCGCCCGATCCGACGCTGCAGCTGGTGCGCGTGACGGCGCTCGATGCCGTGCGCGGCAGCGGTGGCGGCAAGTTCATGTTCGATTTTTCGCCGGCGGCGTGGGCGGAGCTGAAGAAGCGCGAGCATCGGCTGCCGACGTCGGAGCGCATCGGGCGCGACAACCACGCCAGGCTGATGCGCGAAGGGATCTCGACGCTGCAGGCGATCTATGATGACATCCGCGCCGACCGTCAGCGGTCGTACGGAGGGTAGTCATGGCCGGGCATCCGTGGTTCACGAGCGCGCTCGATTGGCACGGCGGGCTCGACGCCGCCATCGCCGAGGCGACGGCGGGCAACAAGCGGCTCATGCTGGTCATCGGGCGCGCGACCTGCGCCGGGACGCGCGCGCTCGTCGAGCGGACGCTGGCCAAGGAGGAGCTCGAGGAGTTCGTGCGCGGCAAGCTCACGCTCGTGGCCGCCGACGCCGACGCGCTCGAGCCGCGCGCGCGTGAAATCTTCGACGCGCTGCCGGTCAAGGCGCCGACGCCGCTCATCGCCTATCTCGCCGTCGACGGGCGGCTGTTGGCGTCGACCGCGGGCGGGCGTCCGCC